>MWEV01000154.1 GCA_002071245.1 Deltaproteobacteria bacterium ADurb.Bin026 | reverse complement strand
GCTGCATAAGCTAAAGGGTCTTTTTGTTTGTCAAAAATTTTAAAATATTCGTCCAATGCTTGCCTCCTGCCCGCCGTAGGCGGTAGTTTTAAGTTCTAAGTTTATTTGTTTTAAATTAACCATTTAAAACTCGACACCTAACCACTTAGCACTCAATACTGTTTCTATTATTCTTCTTTTATAAGGTCTACATTTATGCACAAACTCTGTAGTTCCTTTATCAGTACATTAAATGATTCCGGAAGGTTAGGCTCAAGCACATCCTCTCCCTTCACAATAGCCTCATATGCACGTATTCTTCCGTTCACATCGTCTGATTTGATTGTGAGAAATTCCTGCAGAGAATAAGAAGCACCATAGGCTTCAAGCGCCCACACCTCCATCTCGCCAAGCCTCTGACCACCAAATTGTGCCTTGCCTCCAAGAGGTTGTTGGGTAACAAGTGAATATGGCCCTATAGATCTTGCATGAATTTTATCGTCGACAAGGTGATGCAGTTTAAGAAAATACATAGTGCCAATTGTAATCTTGTGGTGAAAACGTTCACCGGTTCTTCCATCAAAAAGTGTTGCCTGTCTGCTCTCACCCAGTCCTGCAAGTTTAAAAAGTTCATTTATCTCATCTTCTTTAGCACCGTCAAAAACAGGTACAGCAACATTGACACCATTCCTCATCTTTTCTGCAAGCTGTGTCAATTCATCATCGTTTAGGCGTTCTATCAGGTTGTCCAATTCGCCGTGGTCAAAAATCTTTTTTAGATAATCTTTAATTACATGCGGCTCGCAGGCCTTCTTGTAATAATTGTCGACTAATCTGCCTATCTTATTGCCAAGTTCCTTTGAAGCCCAACCAAGGTGCGTTTCAAGTATCTGCCCTGCGTTCATCCTCGATGGAACACCAAGGGGATTGAGAACAAGGTCAATCGGCGTGCCATCTTCCATAAAAGGCATATCCTCTTCAGGAAGTATTATAGATACAATACCCTTGTTCCCGTGTCTTCCGGAAATTTTATCACCAACTGCCACCTTTCTTTTCATCGCAACATAAACCTTTGCCGTTTTTATAACACCTGGTGCTAATTCATCACCCTTTTTTATCTTGTTAATCTTATCTTCATAATAAAGCTTAATAATCTCAATCTGATTTTCTTTACTGTCAAGTATCTTCGAGATCTTCCCTTCTATTTCCTCATCACCAAAATCAACATTTTGTAATTTATCAAGACTAATCAAACTCGCCTTTTCCTTCGTAAAGGCGTCGCCCTTCTTTATGATCGTTTTTCCTTTTTCATCTTTTATATCAGCGGGCACATTTATTCCAAAAAGTAGACTTCCAATTTTATCTTTCGTGCTCTCGAGTATAATCTTTATCTGATCTTCTTGATCTTTCAGGATATTCGATATTTCAATATCCTCTATAAGCCTGCTGCGATCGTCCTTGTCAATACCTCTTCTCGACAACACCTTTACATCTATCACGATACCCTCTATCCCGTGAGGTACCCGTAAGGATGTATCCTTTACATCTCCTGCCTTTTCACCGAATATCGCCCTTAGCAGCTTTTCTTCTGGGGTAGCTTGCGTTTCTCCCTTTGGAGTGACCTTTCCGACAAGGATGTCCCCTGGCTTTACAGTTGCACCTATCCTTATGATACCGCTCTCATCAAGGTCTTTAAGTGCCTCATCACCTACGCTCGGGATATCTCTTGTCACCTCCTCTTTGCCGAGCTTGGTATCCCTAACGACACATTCAAGCTCTTCTATATGGATAGAGGTCAAAACATTCTCCTTGACAAGCCTTTCGTTTACCAAAACAGAATCCTCGTAGTTATACCCTCTCCACGGCATGAAAGCGACCATGACATTTTTTCCAAGCGCAAGCTCACCCCTGTCCGTTGATGGGCCGTCAGCAAGGACATCGCCTTTTTTTACATAGTCCCCTTCATTTACAATAACCCTCTGGTTAATGCAGGTGTCCTGATTGGATCTTCTGAACTTTAACAGGTTATAAACATCTATTTTTGCGACTGGTTCTTCGGATTCATCCTTCTCTTCATATTTAACAATAATCCTGTTTGCATCGACACTCTTAACTACACCACTGTGTTTTGCTGTTATTGTAACCCTGGAATCCCTTCCTACAACCTTTTCCATGCCGGTTCCAATAAGCGGAGCTTCAGTAGTAATAAGAGGTACTGCCTGTCTCTGCATGTTCGAGCCCATTAATGCACGGTTTGCATCGTCATTTTCCAAAAATGGTATAAGAGACGCCGATACGCTGACAAGTTGTTTTGGTGAAACATCCATGTAATCTATCTGCCCTGGTGTAACCAAGTAAAAATTACCGGCCTTCTGTGCAGCAATCAATTCTTCTGTGAATTTACCGTCTTCATCAACCGGTGCGTTGGCCTGTGCTACATAAAAAGGTTCCTCATCAAGGGCGCTTAGATATTTAACCTTGTCGGTAACCCTGCCATTAACCACTTCTCTGTATGGTGTCTCAATGAAGCCATATTCATTTACTTTGGCATATGTTGAAAGGGATGCAATCAAACCGATGTTCGGCCCCTCTGGTGTTTCAACAGGGCAAATCCTTCCATAATGGGTTGGGTGAACGTCCCTCACCTCAAAACCAGCACGCTCCCTTGTTAGACCTCCAGGCCCAAGGGCGCTCAAACGCCTTTTATGAGTTATCTCGCTTAAGGGGTTCGTCTGATCCATAAACTGAGAGAGTTGACTGCTTGCAAAAAAGTCTTTGACAGCGCTTGCAACAGGTTTTGGGTTCACCAAATCATGCGGCATGAGCGTTTCCATCTCTGGGAAGGTCAGCCTCTCCTTGATAGCCCTTTCCATCCTCACAAGCCCCATCCTGAATTGATTTTCAAGCAGTTCACCAACCGTTCTAACCCTTCTGTTTCCCAGATGGTCTATATCATCGCTTACCCCTCTTGTGTCTTTAAGCTTAAGCAGATGTCTTATGACCTCAAGGACATCTTCTCTTCTCAAAATCGTGTCATCCAGTGGAACATTCAACCCGAGGCGGTGATTTATCTTTAGCCTGCCTACCTTTGAAAGGTCATATCTTTCAGAGCTGAAAAACATGTTATTCAAAAGTGCCTCTGCAAATTCTATCGTCGGAGGGTCGCCCGGTCTTAACTTCCTGTATATCTCAATTAATGCCTCCTCTTTAACATTCGCCTTGTCTTCTGCGAGAGTCTTGCTTAAAGAGGGACTAACATTCATATTATCAATAAAAAGAATCTCGAATTCTGTAATCTTTCTTTCTATTGCCTTTTCGATATCCTCTTTTGTTATCTCTTTATTTATCGGAATTAATATCTCATTTGTCTGCAGATCAATGACATCATCAGAAGCGATTTTACCAACAATTTCTTCTTCTTTAACGGGTATCTCGTTTATATTTGCCGCCTCCATCTTTTTAATAACGGCCTTCGTTATCTTTTTATGCTCTTTGACTAAAACCTCATTAGTCTCCTCATTTATGATGTCGCCAGAAGCCTTTTGTCCAACAAGCAAAGCTGGCGGTGTACGTTTGAATAATTTATCCCCCTTTATGATAACCTTCTCTCTCTCGTAAAAATAATCAAGTATCTCTTTTTTTGTATATCCAAGTGCCTTTAGAAAGAGCGTGACATGTATCTTTTTTTTCTTGTCTATCCTAACATAAACAAGCTCTTTGTGGTCAAACTCAAAATCCAACCAGGAACCCCTGTATGGGATAATCCTTGCGGTATATGATAGGCCTCCTCCCAGAAGTGATTTTGTCTGATCAGAGTCAAAATAGACACCGGGCGATCTGTGAAGCTGACTGACAACTGCCCTTTCAGTACCGTTTATTATGAATGTTCCCCTTTCTGTCATAAGAGGAATCTCTCCGAAATACACGTCCTGTTCTTTAACTGCCCGTATGTCTTTTGCTTTGGTGTCAGGGTCAACATTCCAGACGACAAGACGTATCGTAACCCTCATTGGGGCTGCATACGTCAATCCCCTGAAAATGCACTCCTCTTCGGAATTTTTAGGATCTCCAATCTCATATTTGACAAATTCAAGTGTAGTTGTTTCATGAGAATCTTTAATAGGGAAGACGCTGTTAAATACGCCTTGAAGTCCCACATTTTCCCTTTTTTCAGTCGGTATGTTCTGCTGCAAAAATTTCTCGTATGAGTCAAGCTGAATTTCTATAAGATTTGGAATATCAAGAACTTCTTTAATCTTCCCGTAATTTTTTCTGAAAATCCTGTTATGAAAAGTTTCCCTCATGCTTTTTTCCACCTCATAATTTAGGGGTTCAAGGGTTCAAGGGTTCTTAGGTTCGAGCGATATTCGCTTGGCCCCTTGATCCTTTGAACCCCTGACACCTTTTTATTACTCTACTTTTACCTGTGCACTCACTTCTTCGAGTTGTTTTTTGATATTTGCCGCTTCGTCTTTGGAAATTCCTTCCTTGACCGGCTTTGGAACTCCTTCCACAAGATCTTTAGCTTCCTTGAGACCAAGACTTGTTATTGCCCTTACAACCTTAATAACCTGAATCTTCTTTTCAGCCTCATACCCTGTCAGGATTACATTAAATTCTGTCTTTTCCTCAACAGGCGCCGCCTCTTGGGCAGGACCTGCCTGACCAACTCCTGGACCTGCAGCCATCATGGGCATAGCCGCCTGAACACCAAATTTGTCTTCTAACGCCTTTATGAACTCAGAAAGTTCGAGCACTGTCATGTTTTCAATAAATTGGATCACTTCTTCTTTTGTAACACTCATTAATAATACCTCCTTCAGGCTTGTTCTTTTTGCATTTTAATTGCATTCAATGTCATCATAAGTTTGCTTACATTACCAGAAAGCACATACAGGAGTCTCTGGGGGGTACCCTGGAGTAAACCCATAAATTTTGCAATGAGTATCTCTCTTGAAGGCAAGGTAGCAAGTTTAAGTATTTCTTCTGAATTTAGAATCTGGGTTCCTAAGAAGCCTGCCTTGAGTTTAAGCATCGGTGCTTCCTTAACAAAACCTGCTATAATTTTCGCAGCACTGATAGGATCCTTATATGCGCAAACAATCGCATTTGGGCCTGTAAAATTGTCTTTCAGTGCTTCAGCCTTAGTGCCCTCAGACGCTATCTTCAATAGACTATTCTTTACAACAGTGAATTCAACGTCTGCGCCTCTTAATTCTTTTCTCAGCCTCGTAATCTGGGCTACACTCATACCTTTGTACTCGGCAAGAAACATCGAGTTCAAACGCTTGAGTTTTTCACCAAGTTCCGCAACTACCGTCTTTTTTTTCTCTCGTTCCAATGGTTTTCATCCCTCCTTTCTTGTGAAATATATGGAAAGCCAGGGAGACAAAGATTTTCTAAAGCCTCGGCAGGCCGTATTCGTTTAATGGTGCCCAGACACCACACCTGCTGTCTCTGACTTTTTCCCTATTTTGTTAAATTTCTCGCATAAATCGGATCAATTTTTATTCCGGGACTCATGGTTGTGCAAATGGCCATGCCTTTTATATAAGTGCCTTTGCTCGAAGATGGTTTTAATCTGATAACAGTTTCGAGGAGTGAATTTATATTTTCCAGTATTTTTTCCTTTCCAAAACTTATCTTACCAACCGGAACATGTAGATTTCCGGCCTTATCAACTCTGAATTCAACCCTGCCAGCCTTCATCTCTTTAACGGTTTTCGCAATGTCAAATGTTACAGTCCCAACCTTGGGGTTTGGCATAAGGCCCCTGGGACCAAGTATTTTACCAAGTTTACTCACAACCCCCATTATATCGGGCGTAGCAATGGTTTTGTCAAAATCGAGCCATCCCTTCTGTATCTTTTCAACAAAATCCTCCGCCCCAACATAATCGGCACCAGCTTCCTGTGCCTCTTTTTCTTTCTGCCCTTTTGCAAAAACAAGCACCTTCACCTGTTTGCCCAATCCATTGGGCAGGGCGACGCTTCCCCTTACCATCTGGTCTGCATGTCTCGGGTCAACCCCGAGTCTCAACGCCAATTCAACGGTTTCATCAAATTTTGCATATTTTATTTGAGGCAGAATACTTAGGGCTTCATCCATATCGTAACGTCTTTCTCTGTCTATCTTTTCTTTTGCCTCAGCATATTTTTTTGCTAACTTTGCCATCTTTATTTCACCTCTATATTAAATTCAAGGGTTCGAGGGTTCGATTGAATCCTGAACGTTTTTTATCCTTCCACTACTTCAATTCCCATACTTTTTGTGCTGCCTTCTATAATCTTTAAAGCACCTTCAATATCCTTTGCATTTAGGTCTTGCATTTTTAGTTGTGCAATTTCTCTAATCTGAGATTTTGTTATACTTCCAACAACCTCTTTCTTTGGATTATTCGAACCCTTTGCAAGCTTAGCCGACTTCTTGATCAAAAAGGTTGCAGGAGGTGTTTTTGTAACAAAGGTAAATGTTCTATCTGAAAATATAGTAATATGCGCTGGAATTACAGTACCTTCCTGGCCTTTTGTCCTTTCATTAAATGCCTTGCAAAACTCCATTATATTAACGCCATGCTGACCAAGCGCAGGCCCAACCGGAGGTGACGGTGTTGCTTGACCTGCCTGCAACTGTAATTTCACCATAGCCACAACTTTTTTTGCCATTTCCTCACTCCTTTACGTTTTCTCAATCTGAATAAAATCTAACTCAACCGGAGTTGTTCTTCCAAAAATGTTGAGAAGTACTTTAACCTTGCCCTTCTCGGGTTTAATTTCTTCTACACTACCTGTAAAATTGTTAAATGGACCATCTGTAACCTTTATGTTATCACCTTTATCGAAACGTATTTTCGGCTTAATCTTCCCTTTTCCCTCTTGAATGGCAAACAGAATCTCCTCCACTTCTTTATCAGGTAAAGGAGGAGGGTTCATTTTATCATAACCTACAAAACCTGTTACCTTAGGCGTATTTCTTACAAGGTACCAGGTATCGTTATTCATCACCATATTGACTATTATGTAACCAGGGAAAACCGTTCTTTGCGACTTTTTCACCTGTCCTTTTACTCTTTCCATTATTATTTCAGAAGGAACTATAATGTCGCCAAAATAATCGTCCATCCTGCTGTTTTTAATGCTGTCCGCTAAGCTGTCTCTTACCTTCTGCTCATATCCAGAATATGTGTGGACCACATACCATTTTTTTTCCATTTCCATTCCCATTTGTTTATCCACGCAATATAACCTGAATAATTTTTGCTAAAGCAACATCCACAATGCCAAGAAATATTGTTGCAATCACAACTGTTATCAGGACTATGTAAGTCCCCTTTATCGCATCCTTTTTTGATGGCCAAGTAACCCTCTTTGTTTCCAAGAATACTTCGACAAAATATGCCTTGATATTATCTAATTTAGATTTGAAATCCATATTATCTCCACAATAAACAGGCCAGGAGGGATTCGAACCCCCAACACCCGGATTTGGAGTCCGGTGCTCTATCCGTTAGAGCTACTGGCCTTTCTTTACTTTGTTTCCCTGTGAGCGGTGTGTCTCCTGCAAGTTTTACAATACTTCTTCATTTCGAGACGATCTGGTGTTTTTTGTTTGTTTTTTGTAGTATTGTAGTTTCTGTTTTTACATTCTGTACAAGCAAGTATTACAAGTTGCCTCATCTTCTTCCCCTCTACTCTATTATCTCAGTCACAACGCCGGCACCCACAGTCTTGCCCCCTTCCCT
>MWEV01000153.1 GCA_002071245.1 Deltaproteobacteria bacterium ADurb.Bin026 | reverse complement strand
TCGTCTGCGGCCTGGATTGCTTTGGAGTTTACTTCGTAGGCGCGTTGGCCGACGATGAGGTTGATCATCTCCTGCATTACGTTTACGTTCGACATTTCGAGAAAACCCTGTAACAATGTGCCAAGACCATTTTCGCCAGCCTTGCCTGTTATTGGTGCGCCGCTCGCATCTGTTTCCATATAAAGGCTTTTACCCATAGATTTAAGACCTGCGTTATTCGGAAAGGATGCCAGCTCTATTGTTCCAAGCTGTTGAGGTTCCGACTGGTTTGGTATTTTTGCCGAAAGCGTTCCATTCGGTGTTATCGATATAGAAATCGCGTTATTCGGTATAGTGATGCTCGGCTCAAGGGCATATCCATCAGAAGTTACAACCTTACCGTCCGAATCCCTTTTTAGAGAACCTGATCTCGTGTAAGCCTTTTCGCCTGTAGGCAAAACAATCGTCAAAAAACCGGCGCCTTCAATCGCCATGTCGAGTTCTCCCTGGGTCTCCTGAAAATCGCCCTGCATAAAGACCTTTTGGATAGCCGCCAATCTTGCCCCATGTCCTATTTCTATACCTGTCGGGATCTGGTTGCCATCACCAGTCCTCATGCCTTGAAGTCTAAGCGTCTGGTAGATAAGGTCTTGAAAATCTGCGCGACTCCTCTTGAACCCATTCGTATTAACATTTGCTATATTGTTGGCTATAATATCAAGATTCACCTGTTGCACATTCATTCCTGTGCCGGCAGTCCAAAGAGCTCTTATCATATTTTACCTCCTAAAATTTTCCAATATTGATTAATCTACCAATCATATCATCGAAGAACTGATCAACTTTCTTGTACGATTCATATGCACGCAACGCAGACATCATGTCAACCATCTCCAGTATCACGTTTACATTTGAAGCCTCGTAATGCCCTTGTTTTACAGAGTACTTTTCAGGCGTTATTTCAACGTTATCGTTTTTTGTATTAACAAACATGCTTCCGCCGAAATTTTTCAAACTACTTTTGTCTTCAAAGGTTACAACCTTTATCTTATCCACCTGATTTCTATCAACATAAATTGTGCCATCGTTTTCAACTTTGATATCTTTTCCATCGAGCGATATTTCACCGCTTTCACCCATCACTGGATAGCCGTTAAGTGTTACAAGCTTTTTCTCATTATTCAGTGCAAATTGTCCGTTAGAGGTGTACATATTTTTTCCGTTCACAGAAACTACAAAGAAGCCATCCCCCTCTACACTGAGATCTAAATTATTTCCTGTTTCTACGAGAGGAGCATTTGAAAAATTAATGTAAGAACTTAATGAATTGCTCTGTGTGTTGGCTGCTGAAGTACCACTTCCTTTGATATAGCCTTCATTGTTGGAATTCAATAAAGGCTTCGACGATTTATACCCCGGTGTCAACGCATTTGCAATATTATTGGCTATCATTTCAATGCGTCTTTCTGTTACGTATTTTCCGGAAAGTGTTCTGTAAATTCCTTTCAGCATGATAACCTCATACATCAATAGTATGCAATTAATATGCCATCTGGCTGAGAATAGAAGGCTTTAGCTCAACCAGTTAAGACAAAACATTTTTTAAGTTCACTTTTGTAAGGTTGCTATGAGATAAACCGCTTGGTAGGAAAATATTTCCTATGTAGGTATTTTTTTCACACTGTGATATTTATGGTAGGATGTTCATCATCCTGCAGCGATTCTTGCATCTGATTTAATGATGATTTTTTAGCATTTTGTTGACGACCTTTATGTTTTTGTTCGTTGCCTACATGTTTTTTGAGTGTAACCTGTTCGCGAGATACAGACATTTTCATGTCCAAACCTTTTATTTCGGAAAGTAAATTAATATCAAACAGTTCACGCATCAAACAATCTCCTACAACTAATTATATATTTCAAACACGTATTCAGTAAACTATACCTTAAATCCTCCACTATTGAAAATATTTATTTCAGCGTTAGAGTATTTGTTAATTGAGGTTTATCTTTTCTATACCCTTCCGCTCTGTGTTTGTAAATATCTTTTTAAGCTCTAATAAAATTAAAAGTCTGTCCTGTAGTTTGCCGACACCTTCAATAAAATCAGACTCAACGTTTCCGATAATAGATGGGGGCGGCTCGATTATATCTCTCGGTATTCTCAAGACCTCAGATACGGAATCAACAACAAAACCAAGCACTATACCGTCAAGTTCCACCACAATAATTCTTGTGGATTTATCATAAACCCTACTCACAAAACCGAGCTTTTTTCTTAGATCTATGATAGGAATAATTTTCCCTCTTAAGTTTATAACGCCCTCTGTAAACGTCGGTGCGTTTGGAATTTTTGTTATGTTCATCATCCTGTTTATTTCCTGAACCCTCAAAATATCAACACCGAACTCGTCATTTTCAAGCTTAAACGTTACCAACTGCAAAATAGAATCGTCTTTCATGGGGCACCTCCTTCTTTCTCTTATTATCGGATATTTGCCCTCAAACTTAAGAATTTTTTGAAAATATATTATGAGATCGATTTAAATAAAGATCTGTCAATAACGCCTGTTATTGGCTTATCTCTGGTTGAGCTTCAAGCCCTTCTTCTGTTATTTTATGCACCTTGAGCATATAACTGTTGCTCATCATAGATGGTATATCGAGGATTAAAATGACCCTGCCGTCACCACTTATCGTTGCCCCGCCAACACCATTGATATTTCCCATAAACTCTCCAAGCGGTTTTATAACAATTTCTTCTTGTCCAACAACAGAATCAACTTTAACACCCACAATCTTCTCGCCTATCTTGCAAATTACAAGATACCCGCCGTCACTGTTATTGACACCTATAGACATAATCTTTGACACATCCATGATAGGAACGATCGTGTCTCTCAACATGAACACATCGTTTTTATTTACAGACTTGATAGCATCCTGTTTTATTTTTACCAGCTCTATCACATTATTCAGAGGTACTGCATACAACACCTTTTCAATCTCGACCATTAATGCGCCCATGATAGCAAGTGTCAGAGGGAGTTTAATTGTAAGCTTTGTCCATTCGCCCTTCAGAGAATCTATATAAGTCTGACCATTCATCTTCTCTATGTTTGTCTTTACCACATCCATCCCTACGCCCCTACCTGATACACTGCTTATTTTTTTGGCAGTGCTGAATCCTGGTATAAAAACAAGATTCATAATCTCCTTCTCTGTTAATTCTTTCAATTCAGACTCATTCATAAAACCTTTTTCAATGACCTTTTCCTTCAGTGCCTCAGGATCTATACCCTTGCCGTCATCTTTTACATCGATTATAACGCTATTACCTTCATTATATGCGTTGATCGATAGTAATCCCTTTTCTGGCTTGCCTTTCTTTTTACGCTCTTCCGGGATTTCGATGCCATGGTCTACAGAATTCCTTATGATATGCACCAACGGGTCATGCAAAGACTCTATCAAAGACCTGTCGAGTTCTGTTTCTTCGCCTGTTATCTTTAATTCGATATTCTTATTGAATGAACTACAGAGGTCTCTTACAAGTCTCGGCACCTTATTAAACAACTTGCTCATCGGAACAAGCCTCGCCTTCATGATCGACTGTTGTAGGTCATTCGTAATGACCTCGAGATAATTCGTCACTTCCTCAAGATGATCGAGCACTCCGTTCGACTTTGATTCTCTCTTAGCCATATTGTTGACCATTATTAGCCTGTTTCTTCCAAGAACAAGCTCACCGACAAGATTCATCAGTTCATCAAGCTTTTTGACGTCTATTCTTACTGTTTGATCATCATTTCGTGTCTTTTGCTTAGAAAGGATGTTGTCCAATTGATTGGCGGTAATCAACTTTTCTTCCAAAACGATCTCGCCTATTTTTTTGCTGTTATCTTCTTTTTGCTTATCAAGAACACTTTCAAGCTCTTTCTTTGTTATTATCTTTTCCTCAACAAGTATTTCACCAATCATCTTCTTTTCAACTTTGCACAAACCTTCCAGTTTCTCGACAACAGCGGTGGTATCCTGTCTCTCTGCTCCATGCTCTTTTATCTCTTCTAACGTTATCTTCATCAAATCCATAGCCTCTAACAGGACATCGGCTATTTCTTTGTTTATATTTAGTTCTCCTTTTCTTACCATACCAAGCAGGTCTTCAGAGCGATGGGCGAGGTTTGATAAAACACCAAACCCAAGAAAACTCGAGGTACCTTTTATTGTATGAACCGCCCTGAAGATGCTGTTTATGACCTCATCGTCCTGAACGTTTTCGATTACGACTATATCCTGAATGGCATTATCAACCAACTCGCTCGACTCCACAATGAAGTCATTGATTATTTCCTTCATTTCATCGTTTTCTATGAACTGTTCAGACATTTTTTTTCTCCTCCAATAGACTTTCCACTTTATACAACAGGATATTTGGTTGAATCGGCTTGTTTAAAAATAGATTCACCCCTGCATCATATGCTGTCTTTCTCAAATTTTCATCCCGTGTTGTGGTTAGCATAATTATAGGTGTGTCAATATAATAGAAATTGTTTCTCAGACTCTTGACCAGTTCTATGCCATCCATATTAGGCATATTCAGGTCAGCTATAACAAGATCTACCTTCGTATTGATAAGTTTTTCCAGGGCATCAATGCCATCCTCTGCCTCGGTTATCTGGTAATCCTTTTTTCTTAGGATATAATTAATCAGTTTCCTGATGGTTGATGAGTCGTCCACGATTAATATCTTCTTCATAATCTATCCCCCTCTCTGATAAGCAATTGCACCAGGAAACATTACCGGCTTGAAGGCGCGAGAAATATTATGCAAAGACTCAGCGTGACCAACCGTTAAAAAACCACCTGGCTTAAGAGATTCATACATAAGGTCTATAACCTTCTTTTTAGCCTTTTCATCAAAATATATGAGAACATTCCTGCAAAATATTATGTCCATATTTTTATACTTTTTATAAGCCTCGGCATCAGTCAAATTCATAAAGTCAATCTTGACAAATTTTTTTACATGTTCTTTAAGCAGACAATTTTCCCCGTTTCTTGTAAAATACTTGTTAATTATCGCATTGTCCATATTTCTCGTGCTGTATGATCCATAAACACCCCTTTTAGCGGATTCCAACACCTTTGAACTTATGTCGGTTGCGTAAATCACAAAAGGGATGTTCTTCCTTGAAATCTCCATCATTTCAAGCAGTATAATCGCAAGCGTGTAGGGTTCTTCTCCTGTTGAACATGCAGCGCTCCAAATCCTCAGTGGCGAGGACATTGAGATACTGTTATTGTTGATATAATTTTTCTGTATGATAACTTTAAATGCATCCAGTTGAGGTGGATTTCTGAAATAACTCGTTTCATTGGTAGTGACTACATTGAGCAGATTGGTTAATTCCTTTTTTGAATCAATATTGTTGTATTTCAGGAAGAAATAATAATCTTCAAAGGAACTGAACCCGAGTTCCTCCAGTCTGTTGGATAGCCTACTCTCAAGTAGATACATCTTGTTCTCGGCAAAAAAGATCCCTGTCTTTTCATATATAAAATCTCTTAGAGGTAAAAACTCGTCCCTTGTCATGTCAATATTTCACCTATATCCCTTCGAGTTTTTCGATGACGTTTTGAGCCGCAGACCTGACATCTTCATCAGGACTTTCTGTTAGCGGTCTGACAAAATCCAACAAGCTTCTATCGTCTAAATTGGAAAGCGCCTTGAGAGAACCAATTTTGATAAGACTGTTGTCATCTTTTAGGCCGTCTAGAAAAACATTGAGCAAAGTGGGATCATTGAATGCGCCTAGCGCCATCAAAGAATAATATCTCGTCCACAAATCGCTTTTGGGCTGTAAAAAAATGTTTATAAGCATATCTCTGAAATCAACGAGTTTTCGTTCTTTTATTATTTTCAATGCCTCATGGGGTACCACAGCACCGTTTAATATCTTTTTAAAAAGCTCCATATATCTGATGTCATCCAGAAAACGCCCCAAGATATTGATGGTGGCCTTCCTTACACCGTCATCGGTATCGGATATCAGCCTTTCGACATAAACATAGTTATCTTCACTCTTAAGAAAGGGCGCAATCGAAAGATACAGTTTTTTATCGTCGTTTGTGCCTTCGTTTACAAATTCATCTATTATTTTGAACATGCTTTCACGGTCAAGCTTAAATAGTGTCCTGAGCGCCTTTTGCCGCATATCAAAAAAACCTTTTTTTGCCACTTCCGTAACCTTATCCATGAATTCTTTGGCACCGATGCTCCCAATTACAGACACCGCATCACCCTTTATATGACCGTCATTGTCTTCCATCGCCTTTTTGATGATTGAAAAACCGTTACCGTCAACTATAACAGGTATATTTTTTACAATCTCCCTTTTCACCTCAATAGAAGAGTTGAGCAGCTTTTCCAGAAGAAGCGATTCTTTTATCTTGGTCTTTGACATTGCACAGGCCTTTATAAAAGACAAAGTACATCCTTCTTCTTTATCCAACATCTGTTCAGCGTGACCAGACCACACATCAGACAGATCTGCAAAAATCTTCAACCTTTCATAGTAGTCGTCATCATCGGGGGTTAAATTTTTAAAGGTATCAAGAATGACATCACAGGCAACAATGTTCTTGAATTCAGCGATAGCCTTGAGGATTTTTATGGATCTTTTGTCCTCATTCTTTATTATCGACAATAGGTGCTCAAAAAGTTCTTCTTCCATTTTTTCTCTCATCTTGTGAAACGTGGTTTCGTTTTCCTCTTCGAGCACTATCCTTATATAATCGCTCCTCTTTTTCTTGTCCCATGATTTAAGGACACTCATCACCCTATCAACAATCTGTACATCCCCTATTCCCATCAAAACTTCACAGGCAATAAACGATGTAACTTCATCTCTATTTTCGAATATATCAAGCAATGGCGCAACCGCCTTTTTACTGCCAATCTTCCCAAGGCTTTGGATTGCAGAAAATTCAACCCACTCGTCGTCTCTTAACACTTCAATGAGAGTATCGACAGCGCTTTCATCTCCTATTTCACCAAGCGCAATACATGCAGTATTTCTCACATTTACCCTGCTGTCTTCCTTGAGTTTTCGTATCAAATACGGCACTGCTTCCTTTTGTTTTATATCATATAATATCTCACAGGCATAAATCGCCACATCCTCGTTTTCATCATCAAGCAGTTTAATGATCGCCTGAATATTCAAGTGCCCAATCCTTTTTAATATATCTACAGCAAACATACGAACAACAGTTTCACTCAAGTACAAAAGACGTATAACGTCCTCTACCGCCTCTGGCGTCGGATTTGAAAGGATTTTTTCCATCGCCTTTTCTTTTTCAAAACTATCTCCGTTTATCAGTATTTTGATTAATTTTGAAATCTTTTTTGTTCTTGCAATACCTTTATTGCTTGTCATAACCCCCTCACAGTATCTTCATTATTTCTTCAGTTATCTTGTCCAACGGTAAAACGATATCAGCCATGTTTGCGTCTATAACTGCCCTCGGCATCCCATACACGACACACGTATCCTCGTCCTGAGCAATAACATAACCATTTTTCGCCTTTACGTCCTTTGCACCTGCCATTCCATCATTGCCCATACCTGTCAATATTACACACACCGACTCCATCCCATATACCTGTGCAACAGAACTAAAAAGAAGGTCAACAGAGGGTCTGTAAATGTATTTCGTATCATTCGTAAACTCAACAACAGCTTCGTTGTTTCTTTTCACTATACCCATGTGGGTATCGCCTGGCGCAATTAAGGCGATTCCGCTTTTCAAGGCTTCACCGTTTTCAGCCTCTTTTACCGTTATCTGCGATGTGTTGTTCAATCTCTGTGCAAACGACTTTGTAAACAATTTCGGCATGTGTTGAGAAATAACAATAGGTACAGGAAAATCCCCAGGGATACCAGAAAGCACATTCTCGATCGCAGGAGGACCGCCCGTGGAAGCACCTATAGCAAGAATGCTGTGTTTTATTCTTTTCCGTTTATTAACCGTTACCTGTTTTCTGGGAAAATTTATCCTCCTCATTAGATACAATGATTTTTTCTTTGCAACATTCTTAACTTTGTTTACCAATTCGTTTTCTTTTCCCGATATCTTAATGGAAAAATTAGAAAAGTCCTTTGTTATAAAATCAGAGGCACCGATATTTAATGCCTCAAGCGTTACCTCAGCGCCTTCGCTTGTAAGCGCACTGAACATAATCACAGGAAGAGGATTATTTTTCATCAAATATTTAAGAGTTTCGATTCCGTTCATTATGGGCATTTCGATATCGAGGGTCACAACATCAGGTTTCAGTACACCTATCTTCTCGATAGCCTCTTGACCGTTTCTTGCAGAGCCAATTACTTCAATTTCATCATCGCTTTCAAGCATTTTTGTAATTATGCCCCTCATAAAAGCAGAATCATCAACAACAAACACCCTAATCTTCGGCATTTTCTGTCCCTTTCAAAAAAACTTTTGCGCTCTTGACAGCGTTAAATATGGTTTGAAAAAAGTTCATCTCCTCAGTTGACGTCAACGCATTTCTGAACTTTGTAATTTTATCTGCAAAACCGCTGTGCTTCATCATAAAGCTAACAAAGCTATCCATATCTCCTTGCAGGTCAATCTGATTTGAAAAGATGTTACCCAAATATGTCACTGCAACATTTTCCTCGTTCTCCTTTGCATCTTTTGGGCAATGATGGTATTTGACTCCATCCGTGATTGATTTCGGTACATGCCATATATCCAAAAGCATCCCCCCTAAATAACCGTGGTCGAAATTAAATATCCGTGTTTCAGCGTCAAGCCTGGAGATATTTTCTTTTTCCATCAGCGAGATGATTTGACGCCATTCATCTTCAAAGTGGCGATACATGACAATAATCCCAACATCATGCACTATACCGCTGATATATGCCTCATTGGGATTTCCAAGCGATGTTGCCGAACTTATAGCCTTCGAAATTGCCCCGCACAGCGTTGAATGAGTAAAAAACGCCTTTGAGTCGAACATCTTGTCTTTTTTATCGGTCAGAGAGATAAAAGGCATCTGAAGTATAATATTTGAAAGTTGCTCAAAGCCTATCATGGCTATGGCATGTTCAATCGAAGATATTTTCCTCAAGCCGCCTGTATTAAAATAGGCGCTTCCGGCTATACGCAAAACCTCTCCAACCATTGACGAATCCATATGTTTTGCGATGTCTGAAGCAGAACTAAGAGGGTCTTCAATAATATTCAATACTTCCCCGACTATATTTGAAAATGTCGGCAACGGCTCAACCTTCTTGAGTCTATCTATAATTTTATCGGTGTAGTCCATACGCTATATTCATCATATTATCGGCATTCATATGCAAAACTTTAATATTGGAGTTTATTTTTTGTAACGGCACGCAAACTCAGTATAGCCTGCGAGTGAATTTGACTTACCCTTGCCTCTGTAATGCCAAGAGCCGCTGCAATCTCTTTCATGTTCATATCTTCATAGTAATAGAGACTTAAAACAATCTTCTGTTTTTTGGGAAGTCTATCAATTTCCTTCGCAAGAATGCCCTCTATCTCGCGAAATTCCGCGTATGTACTCGGGTCTTCAGTTTCATCCGTTGCATATCCAATAACCCTTTCTTTCCCCTCTCCAACACTCTCGTATATTTCATCAAGACTAAGTATGGTAAGATTCTTGAAATCCTTTACCAATGACAGATACTCATCCAAGTCGATGTTGAGTTCGTCTGCGATCTCCTTGTCATCCGGATGTCTTCCAAGCTTAATCACAAGTTTATTAATTATCTCCTCAATCATCTTTGATTTGGTACGTGCGCTTCTTGAAAACCAATCCTTTGACCTAAGCTCATCGATCATTGCACCTCTTACCCTCAGGTATGCAAAAGTCTTAAGTTTTACACCTCTTTTTTCATCGAATTTGTTTATAGCCTCGAGCAACCCCGTTACTCCAGCCGAGATAAGGTCATCTGTGGCATAGCTATCATCAAACCCCCTCGACATCTTGTACGCAAGATGCTTTATGATAGGAAGAAACTCTTCGATTGTCCTTTCCCGTTCACTTTTTTCCTGGCTATAGCACGCACTGTATGACCGTTTTACCATTTACGATACCATTTTGTTACAAATTTTAACAAGAGCCTTTGTTGCCGGCGTATCAGGATAATACTCTGTCCACAACTTCTGTTTTTTTGTTGCGATACGTATATTCGCATCTACAGGGATATAGCCAACATAATCTAAATAAATATTCAAAAATTGATCTGTAACGGATAACAATTTTCTGTATATACTAAGGGCCTCCGCTTCATCCTTTGCCATATTCACAATAATATTGAAGTCCTTCCTCCCCGTCTTGTTGTGCAACACCTTCAACACGGCATAAGAGTCGGTTATGCTCGCAGGGTCAGGTGTTACAACAATATATATGCTTTCACTGATAGAGTTGAAGTATATGACATTTGAAGATATGCCAGCAGGTGTATCTATCAACATAAAATCGTACCCGTTTAGTTCATGCAAAGAGGATAGCAGTATATTTCTTTGGTCATCCGTAAGACTGGAAAGTTCTGCAATACCTGATGTTGCAGGAATAAACCTTATCCCGTTAGGTCCCTCAACAACAATCTCATTGATACCCTTTTTGCCTTCGATCAAATCCTTTATATTGAATCTGGGCGTCATGCCAAAAAAGATATCTATATTCCCAAGTGATAAATCTGCATCAACTATGTAAACAGACTCCATGTTGGCACCTAATATGTATGCCATGTTTGTAACTATAGAAGATTTACCTACCCCACCTTTTCCGCTTGTTATTGTTAATGTTTTTCCTCTTTTCTTATCCATTTATTGCCCTCAAAAATTATTTTATAAAACATGTCTTTGCCAGGCATTAAAACATCCTTTATATCCGGTCCAACAGTAAAACAGCATACGGGTCTACCCGTCAAGATGAGATTGTGACAGATGTGTCCTGGCATCTCTTCCTCGTCAAGCTTTGTGAAGACAAGCTCCAAGTCGTTCGAACCACTAAATTGATCGATATAATACATTATCTTCCTGTCTCTTGTCCCTGCTGGCAAAAGAAGTATACACTTTATATGTTCAAGCCTGTCCACGATATCCTTTTGAACAGAAACACCACCTGAGATATCCAAAATTCGTTTTTTACCATCATTATTTAAGACAGTGCTAATCTTGTCTGCCCGGTCTATCGATAAAAAAGGTATACCGTTATTTTCTGAAAAGCACTTTAAATCATTGTAACTTTGATCTTTAACATTACCAAATACTGCTATTTCAACAGGCTTTTCAAATGCAACACACATTAGTGCAAGTTTTTTTGCTGTCTGTGTCTTGCCTGCACCTGCAGGACCAACCAGAGCAATAGAATCTTCGGTGTCTATAATATCACCTGTCTTAATCTTTTCTGCCAAAAGCTCCTTTAAAAAGAAGTTTACCTTGATCGTCTCATTCGCGAGTTCACCGATTCTTGTGTATAGTTCAGAAATGATGGACATTGCAAGGTGTTTATCAAAATCATTTTCAATCATTTTATTGTAAACAAATCTAAGTGGTAATGGGTAAGATTTCAATCTCTCCATGATAATCTCAGATTCAAGGGCGTCAATCCTTTTCAAGATAAGTTTTGTTGAAAATTTCCATATATCTTCCGCCCTTTTTCTTATTTCTTCAGGTCTATATCCATCACATTGGCTCACATCTTCAGTGGCTACGGATATTTCACACCATGTCGATGAGCCATTTCTTACATTTTCCTTAACATCAACAACAACAGCATCCGGGCCATATTCATCTTTTAAAATCTCCATACCCTTTTTAATATCTTCAAAAACATATGTCTTTATATTCACTATATCTTCACAACTCCTATCGTTTGAATCTTAACTTGAGGATGTATACCGCTGTGAGATATTACCGTAATGCCCTGTATGTATCTTTCAAGAAAGCGCCTCAGTTTAAGCCGTATAGACGGATGAACCAGTAAGACTGGCTGCACATTCTGCATTATTGCCTTTTTTACCTCATTTCCAAGACTTTCAATAAATCGCTGGCTGAAAGACAGATCAAAGGAAAATAATCCACCCTGTTCCTGAGGTTGCAGACTGTTGATAATAGTCTCTTCAACCGTCTTCTCAAGAATCAGTATATTCAATACACCGTCCACAAGATATGGCTTAATGATACTTCTTGCCATACGCTGCCTTATGTATTCTGTTATGATATCTGGATCCCTCGTAGAGTAGGCCGCATCCGCTATCGCCTCAAGAATAGACACGAGGTCACGGATCGATACCTGTTCCCTCAGCAAATTTTGTAAGACCTTCTGTATGGTACCGATATTTATCTGTGTCTGTGCAAGTTCCTCCATAACTTTCTGGTGCGTGGAGGACACCACCTCTATAAGTTTCTGTGTTTCCTGTCTTGTCATAAGCTCGTGTGCATTGTTACGCACAATCTCTGTCAGGTGCGTTGTGATAATGGTAGGATGATCTACTACAGTAAAACCTTCAGAAATATACTTTTCCCTGTCCTTTTCCTTTATCCAAATTGCGTCAAGGTTAAATACAGGCTCTTTTACCGGTATTGCATCCGATAATTTTTGTTTATCCTCCGGGCCCATAGCTAACACATGCCCTAAAAGCAATTCACCCCTTCCCATCTCAATACCCTTGAGTTGAATGAGGTACTCACTCGCCTTCAATTGAAGGTTATCCCTTAACTTCATCGGCGGAACAACTATGCCGAGTTCGAAAGCCATTTGCTTTCTCATTGCCTTTATCTTGCCGAGCAGATCCCCGCTCTGTTCGGCATCAACAATTGGAATTAGTCCATATCCAATCTCAAGTTCAATGATTTCAGGCGGTTGAATGACCTCCTGCTCCTCTGCTTCAACTGGAGAAACTTCAGGCGGAACAATAGCCAATTCCATTTCCTTCTGTTTTTTCATAAAATGACTTGCACCAAATGCAAATGATGAAAGTATCAGGAAAGGTATTAAAGGAATACCTGGCACTATTCCGATACATAAGATTATGATAGAGGCAAGCGTCATAGCCTTTGGTTGCTTAAACAACTGGTTTACAAGGTCAGCACCAAGATTAGAGTCACTTGCAGCCCGCGTTACGATTATGCCTGCGGCTGTTGATGTCAAAAGCGCAGGAATCTGGCTTATCAGCCCATCACCAATCGTTAAAATTGTGTAAATAGAGATGGCATCATCCAAAGGCATGTCTTTTTGTACCACGCCAATAATCAGACCTCCTACAATGTTTATGAATATAATGATTATTCCTGCTATTGCATCGCCTCTTACAAATTTGCTCGCACCGTCCATTGCACCGTAAAAATCAGCTTCCATCTCAACGCTTTCTCTTCTTTTCCTTGCTTCGGTATCGCTGATAAGGCCTGCATTGAGGTCTGCATCTATACTCATCTGTTTACCAGGCATAGCGTCGAGAGTAAAACGTGCGGCAACCTCTGCAACCCTGCCCGCACCCTTTGTAATGACGACAAAATTTATGATTACAAGGATTAGAAAGACCACACCGCCTACAACATAATTTCCACCCACGATAAAGGTTCCAAAGGCCTTGATAATTTTCCCAGCGGCACTCGCACCCTCGTCTCCATGCACGAGGATAAGACGTGTTGATGCAATATTTAAAGAGAGCCTAAAAAGTGTTGTTATGAGTAGAATTGAAGGAAAAACAGAAAAATCAAGGGGCCTTTGTATATACATACCGATGAAAAGTATAATAAGAGAAACGGATATGCTGAGCGTGAGGAAGATATCGATAAAGAAGCTGTTCAGCGGAATAATCATAATAAGTATTACAAAGACAATGCTGACCGCGACCAGTATATCACTCTTTTCTTTTATGACTTTTAAGGAATTGTTCATTTATAGCGTCACCGTTTTTTTCTCTTTGTATATCGCTGCAAGCAGTTCAGCAACAACTACGTAAAACTGTTCTGGTATATACGCACCTATCTTTACAGAGTAATAAAGACCCCTTGCGAGAGGTTTGTTCTCAACTAACGGTATACCATGTTTTCTCGCCACTTCCTTTATCTTTTCCGAAACAAACCCAGCGCCCTTTGCAACAACCATTGGTGCTGGCATTTCACCAATTTTATATGAAAGTGCAACTGCAAATGTTGTCGGGTTTGTAACGATTACGTCTGCCTTTTTAACATCCTCAATCATCCTCCTTCTTGACATCTCCCTCTGAAGGCTTCTTATCCTTGATTTAATCAGTGGGTTACCCTCCCGCTCCTTATATTCCTCTTTGATTTCCTGTTGAGTCATCATAAGGTCTTTTTTGTGTTGCCATTTCTGGTAAAAAAAATCCAGGCATGTAATAAAAAGCATAATAATGCTCACCTTTAGGGCAATAGAAAATATCGCCTTTCCACAATATCCTACAATCGATTTAATATCTTGAGACGACAAAGAAAGCATATAAGGCAACTCTTTGAGAATGATGTTATATGCAATGTATGTCACAATGACAATCTTTATTATGGATTTCAAGACTTCAACGGCAGACCTTTTCGATAAAAGTTTTTTTAATCCTTCAAGTGGGTTGAGCTTTTCAAGTTTTACACCTATTGCCTCAGAGCTGAAAATAAAACCTGTCTGAACAACGTTCCCGAATATTGATAATGCAAAAACAAGTCCAAAAACCGGCAGAACAATCTTAAGCCATTTAAAAAGTCCAAACGAAAATATCTCCTGGATATTGGAAATATTCAGATCAAAATTAACATTTTTTACGTAACTTACATAGATTTTGAACATCTCGTTAAAGCCTTGTGACATTGAAAAATACAGAAATATTGATAAAAAAAGAATGATCAAACAGGTAGATAGTTCCTTTGACTGGGCTACCTGACCTTTCTTCTTAGCATCTTCAAGTCGCTTTTCTGTTGGTTGTTCGGTCTTTTCCTGAAACGAATCGCCTGCCATGTCTACACCATATTTTTCATAATTCTTAATATTTCCATGTCCATACCCTTGAATATCGTTGCAACGCTCGCTGCAATTGCGCCAAGCGAAAAACCAAGCACCATCATTGTTACAAGAATCTTTATTGGCATTCCCTCGATAAACACATTAATCTGAGGAATCAATCTTGAAAGCAGCCCAAGTGAAATTTCAATAAGAAAAAGTGTAACAATAACCGGAGCACCTATCTTGAATCCAACCGAAAATATCTTACCCGTAAGTTCAATGACCTGGTTCAATAAAGCCTTATTTGGCATTAGTATTCCAACGGGCAACTCCTTAAAACTTAACAAGATCCCTCTTAAAAGAACGTGATGGGCATCAATTGCAAAAAATACCATTATTGCAAGGAGATTCATGAATTGTTCCAAAACTGATGACTGATTCATATTGAAGGGGTCCATAACACGTGCAAAGGAAAAACCGGTCTGGATTGCCGCAACATCACCTGCAACATATACAACCGTAAAAAGAGTCCTGACAAAATAGCTTATTGTAAGTCCAATAAATATTTCCTTTAAGATTTGTATCGCCATTAAATATGGGTCTGCATAGTTTTGAACAGCATCTATAACAACGACATCGAGCAAAACAATGGTAACACAGAGAGAAAATCCAACCTTATAGGGCATCGGTACTGACCTCAATGAAAAGATAGGAAGAAACCAGAAGATCGCTGCAACCCTGAAAAATATTACAATAAATTTTAATCCTTCTTCGCTAACAGTTGAAAGCATTTATCTCACATATACGGGTATATTGGTCAAAAGATTCGTTGTGTATGTAACGAGAATATTCAGCATCCAGGGAAACAGCACTATCATGCAGGTCGCAATGGCAAGTATCTTCGGAACAAACACCAGGGTCATCTCATGAATCTGTGTCGCCGCCTGAAAAATACTAACAATCAAACCAACAACGATTGATATAAGCAGTGCCGGCGCCATAACAATAAGCCCTGTCTTGATGACCTCTCTAAAAATTTGAATGATTAGATCCTGACTCATGAACACCTCCGATTTATTAATTATATTGAGTAACCTGCCATAAATTGAGCATCTATTACGCCAAGCCCTGAACAATGAACACCATTAAATTTATTCATCAATAAAATCCCTTTATCAAAGAACCTACAAGCAAATTCCAACCGTCTACAAGCACAAAAAGCATCAGCTTGAAAGGCAATGAAACAAATATCGGCGGCAACATCATCATTCCTGCAGACAAAAGCACGCTTGCAACTACCATATCTATAACGAGAAATGGAATATATAGGATAAATCCAATCTGAAAAGCCCTCTTCAATTCTCCGATTGCAAAGGCAGGTACAAGCACACGAAGCGGTATATCTGTATCGCCCTTTGGTCTTTGTAGCCCAGCTATATTCATAAAAAGTGCTAAATCCTTGTCTTTTGTGTGTTTTAGCATAAACACACTTATCTCTTTCGACGACTTCGATAAAAGCTCTTCGTATCCAATTTTGTTTTCCATATAAGGAGAAAGTGCGTTGGCATTGATCTTTTCATATGTCGGCGCCATGACAAAAAAGGTCAAGAATAACGAAAGACCGATAATGATCTGATTTGGAGGCAGTTGTGCGATACCAACTGCCTGACGTATCATTGAAAGCACAATCACAATCCTCGTGAAGGAACTCATCAGAAGCAGAATGGCAGGGGCAAAAGCGAGTATCGTCATCAGGATGACAATACTTATAAGGTTCCTTCCACCCTCTGCACCCGAGAAAGACCCTATGATATCGAGTTTTGTCTGTGATTTCTCCTTTGGCGCTGCAAGTGCATGAGGAGCAACCACAACAAACAACATAGACACAACAATTAACACAACGATGATCTTCATTTGTCACCAATCTCTTTCTTCCATCTGGTCAACAGTGACATCTCCTTCTCACCAACACCTATTACGAGTACATAGTCCTTTACTTCAAGCACAGATACGAATTTTTTGTACCCGAGATGTATGGTATCCACCTTTTTAAGACCATATGCCGTATCTTTCGTTTTCATGTTCAACTTCAGCCTATCGGCATACCTATACAAAAGAATTAAGACGGCAATTATGCCGAGAAGAATAAAAAATACCTTTATGATACCCAGATACACATCCATCATGCCAATGTCTGCACCCTTTCCTTTGGTGTTACGATCTCGTTGATTCTAACACCGAGTCTTTCGTTAACTACTACAATGTCACCTTTCCCAAGAAGTTTTTCATTCACATAAATATCAACCGATTCGCCCGCTATCTTGTTCAGTTCTAATGTAGAGCCTTTTGCCAGAGAAAGAAGTTCACCGATCGTCATCTTTGTTCTTCCAATTTCGACAGAAATGTCAACCGGTATATCCAGCAGGCTTTCAAAGTTCAATTCAAACCTCTTTGAATCATCTGTTTGTTGATTTTTTGATACAAAATCTTCCATGTTATCTCCTCGTCTTACAAATCTTTATTATATTGTTCCCTCAATCTGCACAGCCTTACTCCCTTTCAAAATACCAAGCCTTCCTTTCAGCTTTGCCTTTCCGCCTATCATAATATCAACGGGATCATTCACGGATCTATCCACCATGATTATAGTGTCTTCTTTGGCCCCGAGAAAATCCTTCAATGAAATCCTCTTCTTTCCAAGTGTCACCCTTATATCGAGTGGCACATTCATAACCTCCTCTTTCATCTTTTCAATCCATTTATGCCTCATCTCCAGGCCTTCTCTCGAAGGTGTTGAAGTCAAATAATCTTTAATGGTTTCCAATATCCCATAGGGTATGCATATTTTCATCCAACCGCTGACATTTTCAATATTGAACGAGAACTGGCAAATACTTACAATCTCTTCCTGTGAGACCATCGTTACATAATTGGGATTCATTTCAGACCTTGAATATTTACACGTAATCCTATATACAGGTGTCCATGCCTTTTCCATTTCATTTGAAAAAATGTCAGCCAGTTTTTTAATCACGTAGAGTTCGATCTTTGTAAACTCCCTCCCCTCAATTCTCGGAGCAGAAACATCAGAGCCCCCGAAAACCGATTCCAATGCACAAAAGACAATCTTTGCATCGAAAACAACAATGAAAAATCCATTCAGGTTTTCCGTCGTAATAACGTTCATAT
>MWEV01000152.1 GCA_002071245.1 Deltaproteobacteria bacterium ADurb.Bin026 | reverse complement strand
GTTTTTTCATTGTTTTAATTCATTATGATTGAGGAGGATGCATGAGAACGTTTATTGCTTTAGTCATTGTGTGCTTAGCGCTAACCCAATTATGCGGCAATGTTTCTGCAGGTCAAATAACTATTGGAGCAGGTGTAGGAATGAAAGACGTGGTTAACGATATAGCCGCAGCATTTATCAAGAATAACCAATCCATTAAAATATTAAAAAATTATGCCGCTTCTGGGGTACTGGCCAAACAAATTGACAATGGGGCGCATATAGACATTACACTTGTGGCTAATGTTAATTGGATGGATTACCTTAAGGAAAAAAGGTATGTTGACGTGAACACTATTACCCCTTTTGCCTACAATACTCTCGTTTTTGTCAGTAAAGGTGCACAGGGTGTTTCGCGTCTCGAAGAATTAACAAAACTCAACAGGATAGCGGTCGGTAGCCCGAAAAGCGTGCCTGCCGGGGAATACACCATGGAAGCATTCAGAAATGCCGGAATATATAAACAATTGGAACAGAAATTAGTGCTGGCACGAGACGTACGAGAATGTCTTTTATATGCAGAACGAGGTGATGTGGATGGCGCCATTGTGTACAAAACCGATGCTCTGCTATCGAAAGATACAACAATTCTGTTTACTGTGCCGCAGAAGCTCTACTCCCGGGTTATTTTTCTGTCGGCTCTTACCGTCTCCGGAGTAAAAAATCAGGATGCCGTTAACTTCTTTTCTTTTTTACACTCTCATGAAGCCAAAGCATTATTGCTGAAATACGGATTTGAGGTTCAATAACACGGTTCAGATAAATTAATATAGAATAAATAATAATGGAGGACCCCAATATGAAAAATGTAATTCGCGGCATGTTTTTTGTTCTGTTTATTTTTTTGTTCTTTACAACGACCGTCAAGGCCAGTGACATCAATGTCTCTGCAGCGGCAAGCCTTCGTGAAGTAATAACAACGCTATCCGCCAACTATTCAAAGATACATCCGGATGTGAGCTTCAAAAATAATTTTGCCGCATCAGGGGCCCTGGCAAAGCAGATCGAAAACGGTGCACCTGCTGATATCTTTTTCTCTGCCAATGTTGAATGGATGGACCACTTAAAAGATAAGGGACTTCTCGATAAAAAAAACATAACCACCCTTGCATATAACACCCTTGTATTTGTAGGAAAACCAAATCCTAATATTAAGGCAATGCAGGATATTGTAATATTTGAGAAGATTGCAATAGGAAGCCCCAAGAGCGTTCCCGCTGGTCAGTACGCCACTGAGGCTATCAAGAAGGCCGGCATCGAGAAACAAATTGCAGGCAAACTCGTTATGGCTAAGGATGTCAGGGAATGCCTCATGTATGCCGACAGAGGCGAAGTAAACGGGGCATTTGTTTACAGGACAGACGCTGAACAACTTGCCAAGAACGTAAAAATCCTTTTTTCTGTACCGCAAGAATATTGTCCAAGAGTGACATATCCTGTTGCACTCACTGCAGTGGGGAGTAAAAAGGCAGAAGCCGAATCGTTTTATAAATATCTACAGTCTTCCGAGGCTAAAGAAGTTATATTAAAATACGGCTTTATGGTTAAATAAAGAAATATGCCTGAGTTCAGCCACTCCGACTATCTCGCAATCCTACTCTCATTGAAGATATCATTGGTTGCCACTTTCATATCATTGCCTCTTGGTTTTACTGTAGCATACCTTATGACATTTAAAAGATTCAAAGGCAAGGTTGCGCTGGATGTATTGGTTAATTTGCCACTTACATTACCTCCTGTAGTAATCGGGTATCTTTTACTGCTAATGCTTGGCCAGAATGGTTGGTTAGGGAAATGGGTGCTTCAACCTTTAGGGATTAAGTTAATTTTCACATGGAAAGCTGCCGTTATTGCAACTGCAGTAGTGGGGTTTCCTTTAATGGTAAGGTCAATCAGGACTAACATGGAAATGATTGACAGACGTCTTATCCAGGTATCCCGGACCCTTGGAGCCAGTCGGTTTGACGGCATATTTACGATTATAATCCCTCTTTCGCTTCGAGGTATAATAGCGGGCTCTATCTTGATGTTTGCAAGGGGCCTGGGAGAATTCGGAGCAACCATAATCGTTGCAGGTAACATTCCCGGCGTTACCCAGACCATCCCCCTTGCGATCTACGAATATGTTAGTTCACCAAAAGGGGATAGCCTGGCAATGGCGTTATGCTCTGTCTCTATAGCCATTTCCGTCATTGTTCTCGTTTTTTACGAATGGTTCGGCAGAAAAATGATTAAAAGGAAGTAGCATGGAATTACGTGTATCAGCAAAGAAACAGTTAGGCAAATTTCACTTTAGTGCTGATTTTGAAATTAAAGGCAGGAAAATTGGTATATTTGGCCCTTCCGGCAGTGGAAAGACAACCCTTGTAAGTTTTATAGCAGGATTCCGATCCCCAGATAATGGCTCAATCAGCCTCGATGGCGAAACTCTATTTGATAGCAGCATTGGCATTAATATTGCTCCGGAACACAGGCGTATCGGCATGGTCTTTCAACGTTCTCAGCTATTTCCACATTTGAGTGTTAAAAACAATCTTTTGTATGGATATAAACGCTGTCATGCCATATATAGAAAAATCAAACCAGATGAAGTGATAGAGGTTATGCAGATTGGGCATCTGTTAAAAAGGGGTGTCAGCAACCTTTCTGGCGGTGAAAAACAAAGAGTCGCAATAGGCAGGGCGATTCTTTCCAACCCCCGTCTTCTGTTAATGGATGAACCTTTATCTGCAATTGACGAAAGTCTGAAACTCCAAATTATTTCGTATCTGAAGAACACATGTGATGTATTTGATATTCCGTATCTTTTTATCTCCCACACATTGTTGGAAATGAGGATAATGGCAGAGCAGGTTCTATCTATCGCCGGTGGCTACGTAAAGGGTATGGTTACCGCTGAGGAACTTGCGCGGGGGGAAATGAGAAATTCGGGCGGTTACACCAACCTTCTCAATCTTACCGGGCCACATCGTGTAAGCGATGTTTACGAATACAGATGGGGAAGCCAAGATATCTTTGTGGCCAATAATGGCGGACCACCAGCAACTCTATTTGAACTTCCTGCAAGAAATGTGATCCTTTTCAAACGTCATCCTGGAATGGTCAGCACTCGTAATTTCTTGAAAGGCGTTGTAACAAGCATATTTGATATGGGGACAACCGTGGGAGTAGAACTACAGCTCGGTAGCGAAAAGCTTGTGGC
>MWEV01000151.1 GCA_002071245.1 Deltaproteobacteria bacterium ADurb.Bin026 | reverse complement strand
GTTTTCAAATATCTTTGTAAAATGGCATGACTTTGAAATATCATCAATAAACCTCATCCTGCCTTCTTCTTCCATGTCGTATTTATATACAGCAACGTACTTTATCCTATATTTTATTATCTCATCTATATGGTAGTTCACTACTGAGATTCTATCTGTATATAGTCTTAACGCCCTCGGTTTAAAAAATGCAATAATATCCCTTTTACCTGTGGAATTCTTAATGAAATTAATCATTTCTGAAGCACGGTTTGAATAAGGGCCTTCTAAAGTTTCATGCTTGTCAATGAATGTTTTTCTCACATAATTAATATCTCTCAAAAAATAACTAACCATAAAAACAACTATCAAAAAAACAATTGAGCAAACGAATATGTTTCGGCATGGCGCTTTTGTGACCCTATCCATTATTTCATTTGCACCCTTAAGAAAAAAATACACATAATATGGCAGCATAGGAAAGATATAACGAATACCTTGGGTTGTGCATGGAAAAGCTAGCAAGATAAAAAGATTGAGCAAAACAAACGATACAAATAAACAATCCTTTCTAAAATTGGCTATTAAGCCAAATAGTAAAAAAGGAAATGTAATAAAGTATAAAATCTTAAAAACGAGTTGGGAACCGAAAAATTCTGATGGCAGCATAGTATAAAAAACAATATTATTCCACAATGTAATTGATAAATTCTGATCTAAAAAAAATGTTACATAACTATTGAAATTTTCTGGAAATAATTTATTGTTTAGCAAAAAGCATAGAGTTATTGTAACATATGGAACCAATTGCATAAATTCTTCTTTAAAAAAATTCCATTTTAATTTATTTAATAAATCCTTATTTTCTAATAAATGACAAAACAACAATATAGGAAATAAGACAATACCTTGGTGCCTTATAAAAAACGCATAATAAATTACAAAACCAAGTATAAAATAACTAAAAGGTAAAGATACAATATATTTCCTCTCAAATATGAACCGCTTTATAAGATAAATGGCAAACAAAGATAGGAATAAAAAGGGTAAATCCGATAAGACGTTCTCCTTAAAATAGAAAAAGACAGGATTTAATGCAAAAAAAGATACAAGGATTAACCTATTTTTATCATCCAACCTGTCCTTAAAAAGGATAAACAATATTACCAATGAAGACAAAAAAAACAGAAAGACATATATTTTCATTGCTAATATATCAAAGCCAAAAATCATGTATACAGGGCTCAGCATAACAGGGAACCCCCACGGGTAAAAAAAGGGCCCGTGCAATTCAGAAGAATATCTTTCCAGTATCGTCTGTTTTTCGTTTAAATCTCTAATAGAACCTTCAACTATGCTTTTTGCTTGGGCGATATACATTGAAAAGTCATCACCCCATGTATGGCCTGCTTTAAACGATATTAGATTTAAGACTGTGGTTATCAACAAAATAATTACGAATAAAGTGTTTATATTCGATTTTGCTATTTTCTCGTATTTTTTTATCAATTTAAACAATAGTACCTTCTTTATATCTTCTTAATATCTGGCTTATAGATGTACCGTGTATCCATAAGGTAATATAACCGGATACGCTCAAAGTTAAATAGTTTACCGCGTGCCATAACAAGGCAAACGCCAGGGCGGTATCCTTCAGTATGCCAAAGGGGCTCAATGATACAACGGTCAAATAATGAAATACACCTATATAGCCAGGGGACGATGGTATAAGCATGCCCATTGTTGTTACAACTACAGCGAACATCGTAGCAACTATCTGGATATTTATTTTTAACGCCTCGGCCGCTGTCCAAGCCGTTATATATACAAAAACCCATCCAAGAAAAGTAATCGCGATAATTAGTATTCCTGTTTTCGTTCGCATTACAGCAAACCCATCTAGCAAATTCAATACAAAATTTTGAATCACAGGTCTTTTAAGAAGACCCAACTTCTCCGAAACAGCATTAAACAACAAGACCCATTTGTCCTTCCAGGCTGATAGCACAAACATTGCAAAAATTCCAATTGCCGCAAGAATGCCTGAAATTTTTGCAGTATGCGACAACAAGGGCGGAAGATGAACAAATGGCAATAAAAAGAGCAAATAAATGAGCAAAGTTGCTAAATCCAATAGGTGTTCAATTATTATTGTTGCAGTTGTGCGGGATATTCCAACTGGCTGCTCGCTGACTATTAAAAGGACCCTTGAAACTTCGCCTAAGCGCGCAGGCAAGATATTACTGATAAAAAAACCAGCGCTCAGCGCCGTGAATAGAGAACCAAAAGGTAATTTATGTCCAGGGTAGTAAAGCAACTGCCAACGCCAAGATTTCAATAGCAAAAGTAAAAAAACAGATAAAACAGAAGGTATCAGCCAGAGATAATTTGCATCACGCAAGACCTTCCAGAGACTTGAAAGGTCTATACCCCATAGTGCAAGTACCATCAGACCCGAACTTATTGAAATCTCAATTAATACTTGAAATTTACTGCGTTTTGATTTAATCATGCAGTTTTAGGGGCACTGCCCAGGTCAACAGACAATTTTTTACCATCTCTTGAAAATATCTTATGATGTTTTAGGCCGTGTTTGTTTAGAACAAATTGCACCGATGTCCTCAAAACCCCTAGCCCGTAAACAATGCTTCTGGTAAGATTAATAGATGAGGCTTCTTTAAAATATTTAGTAGGACATGAAATTTCACCGATAGAGAAGCCAAAATAAAGGGCTTGAGCCAACATTTGATTGTCGAAAACAAAATCATCAGAGTTCTCTTCAAGCGGAAGCTCCAATAACACCTGCCTGGAAAACGCACGGTATCCCGTATGATATTCGGATAATTTAGCGCCAAGCAGAAGATTTTCAAAAAAAGTTAGGAACCTGTTGGCGATATACTTATAATAAGGCATACCTCCTCTGAGTGTACCACCACTTATAATGCGTGAGCCAAGCACAATATCATACTGACCTATTGCAACCAAAGAAGCCATAGCCACTAATAGTTTCGGCGTATATTGATAGTCTGGGTGCAGCATTATCACAACATCTGCACGACGCTTCAACGCTTCTTTGTAGCAGGTTTTCTGATTGCCGCCATAACCACGATTCTTTGGATGTCTTATTGTATATATCCCGAGTTTTCTTGCTAACTCTGTTGTTTGGTCGGAACTTGCATCATCGACAAGTATTACCTCATCGATAAAACCAGGCGGAATCTCTTTGTAGGTAATTTCAAGGGTTTGCTCTGCATTGTATGCAGGCATAACGACAATTACTTTTTTGTCATGTATCATTTTCCCTCACATTGAATGATTTTTTAGAAAGCAATCCTATTAGATAATCAAGCGTAATAGCACTAAAACAGATAAGAAGCACATCATAGGGAAGCCTATATCGGATACGTGGCAGAAAAAAGGCATTCATTACCGCACTCATTAAATATACTATTAATAAAAAAATCTCAATCCTTTGCATAGGAAAACGCTTAATGAGATAAAATCTGAATAATGCAAAAAGCAAAATGCAGTAATATGTAATAAACATAATAACATCACGCAGGACTGACTGCTCTGTTCTTGTAGCCAAGTCATTTCTGAAATTAAAATAATTCAATAACTTGCGCAGATAAAGTATCGAAGCATCTTGAGGATTATTTTTAATCCATTCAAATGCCTTTTGCTTATAATATTTATCACCATCAATTTCATCAAGTCCCTTTCTCTTTATTTCATCTGTGTATCTCGAGACATCCACGATTTCTCCCTCATTAGGTTTGCTGTTTTCAGAATTTCCCAGTATAAAGGTTTTACCAGCGTTGGAGGAAAGAATAACAAGGCGATCAAAAACGAGATAATTTCTCACAACCCAAGGTGTCAATACAACAACAACACCAACAATCAACCCGATTATATATAAACGTGGCACTGACTTCCTTAGAATATATGGCGTCGCTAAAAAAACTGGGCCCATAAGGACAAAACTTGGACTAATCATTAAAAGCAAGCCATACAAAACACCGACAATAAACGCCTTTCCTAACGACAGCGAAAAGGCATCGATCATATATATTATAAAAAGAAAAATTGCTGTAGCTATAATCTGAGGATATAGTGTGCTTGCAGTAAAAAAAAGCACGGGGTAGCACAAAACAATCAACGGTACCCACTGTGCCCCAACTACAAAACCATGTTTTCTAAGAATAGCTGTTAGCAAAACAATACAGCACGCTAAGAAAAAAAAGTTAACCATCCTAATCGCAAAAAAACCACCACCTATAGATACAATTGACGCAAGAATCAACGGATAACCTGGAGGATGAAAGGTAGTTGGTATTATTGCATTATCGTCATAGGAATAAATAGAATGTTTTATAACATTATTTGCAATCTTTAAATAATGCCCTTCATCTCTAAACCGAATCTGGTCACCAAGGATAAAGGAGTATACAATTCCCCCCACGATTACAAAAACCAAAGAAAAATATAATATAATTCTGTCAATATTCAAACCTGACACTAAAAGATCCTCGATTTTGATTTACTCATCATAACATAGCGTAAAGAATCACCCTATCTTTCCAACCCAATCAAAAAAGACTTCCACTTTACCAATGTTTCCGCTGCCAGACTTGTTCCCAAATCATTCCAATGGGAATTTTCAAGATTTACCCATAACATTGACGGTCTATACGGTCTAAACACGGGGAATAGGTCAAAATATTCAATACCTGAATCACTAAAAAATTGCTTTAATTTATCATGCATTTCTTTATATGGATACCTATTATTAAGACAGGTCAAAGTCGGAATAATTACATAACGAAAAGAAACATTGTTTTGATTGCAATAATCCCTCATTTTAAGGGCATAATCCTTAAAACTCTTCCAACCAGGCTTCGAGTCACTAAGATTAAAATAATCAGGAGGAAGCAACGATTGGGGTACACCTACAATTTCAACAATTCTATCTTTGTATAGATAATACAAAAATGCAAAAAAAAGAGACTTAGACCTCAAAAACTCTTTGATGTTTTGCCTCCAGCTCTTTGCAACCAATAGTTTTGAATCATCCACAACATCTGATGCTTCCAAAATATCATTTGTAAAGAAAAAAACAATGACCATGGAAGGCCTGTAGATAGGGGTCAGCCATATCAATCTTTGATACTCACTTTCCGCATTTCCAGCGCCTCCGCTGCCATTAACAACCTCAATGCTATACCCAAGCCCACTTAGTCTTTTTTCAAGTTTATAGGTAATCAAACTCTCCACCGGAATACCATCGCCCCATACAAAAGAATCACCTAACACTAGAATGGTCTTTTGTGCTTTAGGTCTTCGATCCAGTTCACGTTCTCTTAGGCCGAGAGAATTCGTAACATATTCTATACCTTCATGTACAACCCTTTTGTCACCTTTATCTATAACAACGCCAACATGGCTTCCTTGCAGTTTATAGTCCCATAATAAAACTGTCAAACCCTCTGCAATCACAAAAAATACTGCTACAGAGGCAATTGCAAGCAACAAATTATATAACAATCTCCTGATTTTCATGTGCCCTGTTTCTTAATATCCTGAAAAGCCTTAATTGACAATTTCTCATTGCTTCGATTATATTTAAAAATATCATGTCAAGCAACAAATATATTTTAGAGATGCAAATGGCAAGAGGCATAGGAATTCTCCTTGTAACATTTGGCCACAGCATACCGCTAAAGGACGCCTATCCTGCCATCTACAATTTTATATACTCTTTTCATATGCCCATGTTTTTTTTCTTGTCGGGCTTCTTCGCAACTAAATTATTAGAGATAAATTCAATAAATGACTGGCTAAAGAATTTAAGTAGAAGCACATTAAGGCTTGTTATTCCGTACTTTGTAATTAGCTTCAGCTATGGACTCATCAAATATTACATACCGCACATGGTTAAACGCCCTTTTTTATGGGAAGACTTCCTTTATGTGCTTACCATTTATCCGCTCAGCAATCCGGCATTATTTCTCTGGTTTATTTATCTCATTATAATTATGAGGATATTCACGCCAATAATTTCTAAAACAAACCGCTGGCTACTTTTTCTCTTTTTTATTATTTTTCAGTTTTTCCCTGTAAGTTACGATTTATTTGCTGTAGGATGGCTTTTAAACTATTTCATCTATTATTTCATAGGGACTCAAATATCTCAATTTAAAGACAGATTTATTGTTTTAATGGGAAATAGATGGCTAATTAATTTATATCTTACAGCATTTGTTGCAGCATATATTTCGACATTTTATATTGAATGCCAATTCTTGAAGTTTATAACGGCAATATTGGGTTCTTTTTTTGTCATATCTCTTTGTTTTTCGTATTCAAATTTTTTGCCAAAAAGGATTTTAGATACGTTTGGCTTTTATTCGTTGCAGATTTATTTGTTGCAGTATTTCTTCATATTTCCTTTGGCTCATCTGTTTCAGTTATTCAATATAGCTAATATTCCAACAATAATCGCAACCTTTTCTTTTGGCATGATCTGCCCTCTGGCTATTTCGATATATATATTTCCGAAGAGTAGGCTATTGTCTTTGCTTTTTGGAGGTATCGCTCAACTTAGTAGCATTAAAAAACAGTAACGGTTTATCTCCTTGATGCAAGATAGCCCCACGTGTAAGTATTGGGTATAACATTTTGAATTGTGAACTCACACATAGCAGCATACCAGTAAATGTCGAGATAATTTTCGATTATAGGCCATGCCTTTAATTCAGGGTAACAATATTGATTTGCCGCTTTATGAACATAGGTTTCTGATTGCCCGAATGAATTTGGATCTAGTGGGCCCAATACTGTTATTCCAGGAGGAGGTGGTTGATTGGTAACGCGAGAATCTACGTGCATAACATTTTGAGGACTTTTATGGCCAATCCCTGTTGTATAGCTCATATTTAACGGGTTTGCCCCTGCACCTGTCTGGGTCGCAAGAACTATTGCGTGAAGATAATGCCTTTTTCCCGTCATTGCGTGTGCCCTTATTATATTCTTACAATCCGGTGTTGTAAAAGTACCTGCAATTGCGGGGCGCCAAGGGTTTCGAGCCCATTTAAAAGCAGTTTTCATTTGAGCATTTATCAGTTTTTCGGCTTCATCAACAATTGCATTCCTACATTTCAATTGAATGCTCTTATTCATCCCCTTCTTTTCTGTATTACAATACACCCATGCAGCATCCTCTTGATCATGGCTATCATACTTACTGATTAACGTCTCCCCACCTTTTAAAGCTGTTGTATCAATAAAGATATCATGCCATTTCTTGAACCCGGTTAATCTAAATAATTCTGCCGCTGCAAGATTACGAGCATCGTTCACTTGATATGATGGGTATTTCGTTTTATTTTTATTTGATTCGTTTTC
>MWEV01000150.1 GCA_002071245.1 Deltaproteobacteria bacterium ADurb.Bin026 | reverse complement strand
AGAGTCGGCCGTTGAAATCATATCTACCGTTCGAACAAAGGGACAAACAGGTGTTGAAATGGAAGCACTCACATGCTCAACCGTGGTTGCCCTGACGATATACGATATGTGTAAGGCAATAGATAAAAGTATAGAACTGGGTCCCTTTTATTTGCTTGAAAAAAGCGGGGGCAAGAGTGGAGTATTCAAAAGGCAATAAATATCAGTGTGGATGGAAAACTGCCAGGCAGAGATGAAAATTGTGTTATAACTGTCAATACCAAATTGAGATATCCACATCAAGAAAAAGGATAATGTCATGAAATACACAGTTGCAATAATAACAATCAGCGATAAAGGTTCTAAGGGGGAAAGAGAAGACAGGAGCGGACCTGCCATCAAAAACATCCTTACAGCGGATTTTGAAGTAAACCAGATGACCATCGTGCCCGATCAGGTGGATATTATTTCTAATACAATAAAAAAACTCATCGATGAACTACACATTGATCTGATAATAACAACTGGTGGGACAGGTTTATCAAAAAGGGATGTAACACCAGAAGCAACAAAATCCATTATTGAAAAGGAGCTTCCGGGTTTTGCAGAGGCAATGAGAATGGAGAGCTACAAGATAACGCCGCACGGTATTATATCACGTGGTATCTGCGGCATAAGAAAAGAAAGCATTATTATAAACCTTCCCGGCAGCCCAAAAGCTGCATCTGAATGCCTGACTTTCATCTTGGGTGCCCTGCCTCATGCTCTGTCAAAATTAAAAGGCGACCTTAGCGACTGCGAACAACCTTAAGCCAAACAAACCTGCATCTTTTAGCTATATTTAATTCATATTATATGATATCCTAAGCATATACACAGTTTTTCCATTTTCCGTCTTAACATTCGTCCTCTGTTGATTTGTATAAAATATCAAAGAACCTGTTGTTGATTTTCTTGAAGAGATGCAAATATCGGAAAAATGACAAAAAAGGAGGCTGTTATGGCAAAACGTGGTGGCGGTTTCAAGAGTGAAAAGAGAAAAAAAGAACTTTTGAGGTTAAAAAAACAGGAAGAAAAAAGACAACGTAGAATTGCCGGAAACCCTAAAAAGATAGATGAAACCATACTTGAACCAACCGAAAAGACAGAAACCAGTGAAACAAATGCAGTTATTTATTAAAAATTGCAAAAAAGTTATTAAAAAAATTGACGTTATAATATTTCTATGCAATAATAGATACGGATTTCGGAAATATTTGTTAGTTGTATCCTCAAAGGTATTATTTTTGTAGTGTCCTCCTAACACAGTTCCGTTTTTTCCATATTTTAAAAGGAGGTAGTAGCATGGCAAAAGGAGTAGTAAAATGGTTTAATGAATCAAAAGGTTTTGGTTTCATAACCAAAGATGATGGTGGAGATGTTTTCGTTCACTATTCTGCAATTCAGGATACAGGTTTCAAATCATTATCCGAAGGTCAGCAGGTAAGTTTTGATGTAGTAAGCGGTCCAAAAGGCCCAAGTGCAGCAAACGTAGTAAAACTCTAGACCAATCATGCAGACCCGGGTTCACCCGGGTCTGCTTTTCATACTCATTTAAATTAATCAAACCATTAAATTTGAAGGTACTTCTTGTTCAGCCCCCTGTTGAAGATTTTTATGACACGGGGATAAGGACATATCCTCTTGCACTTTTGTATCTTGCAACAAAAATAAAGAATATATGCGACGTTTCAATCGTTGACCTCAGAACCGATATAAAGCCCATAATATTAAAAGATAATCCGTTTCCTGATTTAAAGGAATATTATAAAAAAGATATTTATACACCACTTTCCCTTTTTGGCAGGTATTACCGTTTCGGTTATACTCGTGAAAAAATAAAGGAATTAATTGCATCCCGTAGGCCTGACATTGTCGGCATTTCATCACTATTTACAACCTATTCTGCAGAAGCAATGGAAATAGCTACGATATGCAAGGAAATAGATGATTCAATTATAACGGTCATGGGCGGAACACATCCCACAATATTCCCTGAATATGTCCTTAAATCATCTTCTGTTGACTTTGTGATAAGAGGTGAAGGTGAAACCCCTTTTTTTGAACTGATCAGCGCGCTCAAAAGCAGGGAGAACTCAAGGCTATCTTGTATCCCGGGCCTTTGCACAAAAAAAGATGAAAAATCTTTTGTGACAGACATAAATATCGAGTCAAACATCGATATGGTTCCAGACAGAAAATTCCTTGACTCGTCCTCATACAGGATAGGTAGGAAAAATTACACCTTTTTTCTTGCCTCAAGAGGTTGTCCGTTCCAATGTGATTTCTGCGGAAAACCACCGGTAACATATAGAAGGAGAAATCCCATAAGCATACATGAAGAAATTCAAGCCTGTATGGATATCAACATTCAATCTATCGATTTCGAGGATGACATGCTGACCCTTGATAAAACATACTTTAACGAAGTTCTAAATCTTTTCAATGGAAAAGGGTTAACGCTTTCCGCGATGAACGGGATTTATTCCGAAACACTCGATACTAAGATGCTCGACAATATGTTCAAATCGGGTTTCAGGCGACTGAATTTTTCGTTGGTGGACATTGACCGTAGCGTTATACACAAAGAACACAGATTCTACAGCGAAAACTTCCTTCGGCTTCTGCCCTGGATAGAATCATCTGCATTTCTCGTTGAAACACACTTTATTATCGGTCTCCCTGAACAAAAACCTGAGAGCGTAATAGATATGCTTGTTTTTCTCATGGGAAAACGGTTGCTTCTTGGCCCAAGTATTTTTTATCTCGCGCCCAATACACCCATTTTCGATAACCTTTTCAATAATATCCATGATGTGGACGTAAAATCACTGCGTTCAAGTTTCATGTTTCCGGTTAATTCACTTTTTCAAAGGGGTGTGACGTACACGCTTATAAAGCTTGTGAGATTTATCAACCTTGTTAAGCATATTATTGACAAAGAAAGCGGCATGGAAAGTTTAAGTGAAATTCCAGCAATATTTTCAGGAAAAAATGCATCAATCGACAAACACATAATAACAAAGTTTTTAAAAGATCAACGCTTGATTGCCTATGACATTAACAAGAAGATGTTTTATGAGGAAAGGCAGGATAACGGAATTATCAATCATTTTTTCAGAGAGGCAAAAGGAAAGATTATCAAGGGTTTCAAGACATCAAATTCACTGACATTCGATGTTTAATGTTGCATAAATTCCATATCATATCCTGAACACCTCAAAGCACTCATATCACAAAAGTACAAGGAGAA
>MWEV01000149.1 GCA_002071245.1 Deltaproteobacteria bacterium ADurb.Bin026 | reverse complement strand
GTCGTCGAGTCCCCAGAACACCTTTACTACACGAAGGGTTGCCTGAACAACAGGTTCAGAAAAATCACCTCCAGGTGGTGATACAGCGCCAATTACTGTAACTGCACCTTTTCTATCATCTGAACCGAGGCATATTACGCTTCCAGCACGTTCATAAAAGCTTGCAATACGAGAGCCGAGATAAGCAGGGTACCCCTCCTCTCCGGGCATCTCCTCAAGACGACCTGATATTTCTCTCATTGCTTCTGCCCAACGGCTTGTTGAGTCGGCCATGAGCGCAACAGAATATCCCATGTCCCTGAAGTATTCGGCAATAGCTATTCCAGTAAAGACACTCGCCTCCCTTGCTGCTACGGGCATGTTCGATGTATTAGCAACAAGCACTGTCCTTTCCATGAGTGGTTCACCAGAGGCAGGGTCTTTAAGACGGGGGAATTCCATCAGAACATCTGTCATCTCGTTTCCACGTTCACCACAGCCTACATATACAACGATCTGTGCATCAGCCCATTTTGCAAGCTGATGTTGAACAACCGTTTTGCCGCTGCCGAAAGGTCCAGGTACACATGCCGTTCCTCCCTTGGTAATGGGAAATAGCATGTCTATAACGCGTTGTCCTGTCACCATCGGCTCTCTTGGCATGACCTTGCGTTTTACCGTTCGTGGCTCTCGGACAGGCCACCTCTGTACCATAGTGACACCAAATGTCCCTCCATTGTTTGCAATTACCGCTACTTCAGTATCAACATTACCTGATACAGGCTCTATCTTTTTGATGATTCCAGATTTACCCGGCGGTACCATGATTTTATGCACCACAAGTGCACTTTCTTTGACTGTCCCCAGAATATCGCCTTGTTCAACATGATCTCCAACGTTTTTGGAGGGAATAAATTCCCATATCTTTGATCTGTCCAGTGCAGGTCGTTCTGCTCCACGAACGATATATTCGCCAAAATCCCTTCTTAATGCGTCAAGGGGTCTTTGTACCCCATCGTAGATTGATTTGATAAGACCAGGACCCAGTTCTACGCTTAACGGTTCGCCTGTTCTTAAGACTGGCTGCCCTGGGCCGATACCTTCGGTTTCTTCATACACCTGGATGGAGTAGTAATCATTTCTGATCTCGATGATTTCTCCAAATAGGCGTGCCTCACCTACGCGAACCATCTCATACATGCTTGCACCGGTAAGACCCTGGGCAACGACCAGAGGTCCGGATACCTTTACAACTTTCCCTTTTTTGTCATTCATAACCTTTTAGTCCTTAGACGTTTTTTATTTTTTAACCTTTCCAAGAATGTCGACTCCCAATGAGTTTTCAACAGATTGCCTTATTTCCTGAAAACTAATATGTTTACTACCTTCATGGGTGGGTATAACAGTCAGGACAGTATGGCAACGTTGACGGAATTCCTCGATAGCTTTAGGATTCTTGATGGCTAAGCTCTCCGTAACAAAGACCAATCCTATTTCAGCGTTAGTTGAAAGACCGATCAATTCTTGCATCAGTTTCGAACTGTCTTCAAGCGGGACAATCTCGAACCCTAAAGCCCTAAACCCCAATATGAGATGTTTCTCTCCAACAACGACCGCCCTAAACATAACAATCCCTTAACCGTTCTTTTATGATACCCTGATCTATCCTGTTGAGTCTGCCAGTGAAAACCAGTTTAAGATTTTGCATCTCTGTGAAAAACCCCGAGAGAAATGCAAACACCCTTTCAGGGCCTGCAGTCTGATATCTGCCTTCACGGGCGATTCTGCCTAAGTAATTCGATACCTTGAGGTTGAAAATAGAAATTTGGTCATCTGTCTGAGAACCGAGTGACTCATTAAACAAATCGCCTATTTTATCTCCTATAATTGTTTGCCATGCATCTTGATTGTTGGCACCAATCAGGTCATTCACAACCCCGGTAAAATCTCCGAGAGGCAGAAGGTATTGTTGATACCTTTTCAAAGCAATGCCCTGATTTACAGCCCTCCACAGAATAATGACAATATATGCAAGCACCATTTCTGTTATATATCTCTTGATCATTGACGATTTTATAGCATTTGCCAGAAGAAGAAGGTGTCTTAAGTATGAACCATCAAGCGCTATATCGATAATGCCTGCATCTATCTGAAAGGCTTCAAATGTCGCAGGTGTCACTGATTCTTTAAGCGGCTGAGGAAGCTCTGAATAATTTCCTTGTGTTATGGAAGAAAGTCTTTCTTGCGGTAAAAGTTCGGTTGTAAACAAAAATGTACTTTTGCCTGTCAAGGCGGCTTTAAGGTTAAGATAATCATACTTCAGCAAAAAAATGTCGGCTGGTATTGATGAGGGGCAGTCATTTCTCAAAGAAAGTGCCATTTCGTAAAAACACCTGTCAAAAACACTATCGAGTTCGTCCGATGTAATACCTGTTGCAAAATAGTCTCCTATAAATGTATCCTGAAAATTTCGGAGAATGTCATCCGTATTCTCTTGACCTGCCATCGTGAGAAAAAACTCCCTCGACAAAAAACCTTCCTCAAGGGCGCTTATTCTGCCTGATACAAAACCCCATTGTGAAATATTTGAAATAGTTGGGTGCATATTACGATTGTACAGAAAACAACTCCTTTGCTATTTCTGGCAGCATCTCCTGTCTTAGGTCTCTGAGCAATAAACCCAATGTTTGCTCCACCTCATAATCTTTGCCTATGAAAACGAAACCCCCTTTTTCTGTCAAAGGGTTCGATTCGTCTATAAAGATGTAGGTGTCTGGACCTCTCATTTTATTTATGTGCGACAGGACCTCCATAAAAATATCCTTTTCTTCCATGTGTATTCGCAATAAACCCCCTGATGTCCCAGCGGCCTTTTCGATGAGTCCGGTTATAAATAATCCATATTTTTCAGGAGATAGGCCCAATATTTGTTCTTTTGCCTTTTCAAACAGGTTATTCAATAGGTTATTACGTCTTTCGAGAATCTGCTTACCTGCTATACCCTTAAAGCGGATCAGTTTACGGTTGAATTCATCGGCAATGGCAGAAGAACGGGTCTTATAGAGCCTATCAAAATCTGATGCAATCTCTTTCTTTTTCTTGCTCATAAGTGAGGCAAAATGGCTTTTTGTTGATTCAACGATATGTTCGGCCTCTTTTCTAGCCTCAGATATGACCGCTTCGCGAATATTTTCTATACCCATAATCTGATCACCCCGTATCTTACTTGGCTACTAATCCAAGGGCGAGGGGTTGGGTGAGAAACACTATAAAAAGGACTGTTGCAAGAAGGGCAACGACAGCATATGTCTCTACAAAAGCTGGAAATAAAATAGCCTTACCGGCAGCCTCTGGCCTTCTCGCAATGAGCGAAATGCCTGCTGCCGATGCCTCGCCCTGTTTTATCGCAGATACAAATTGGGCTAATCCGCATCCAAGCCCAACAAAGAATAGAGCCATACCTGTTCCGAGTGTGATTTTTATGGCTGTACCCCCAATCAAACCTGTCTGTGTCATGATCAGGATTGCCGCTATAAAACCGTAAAACCCTTGTGTTCCAGGGAGTGCGATCATTACAAGCATACGTCCGAAAAGCTCCGGCTTTTCCCGAAGAACACCTGCGCATTGGTGTACAGCGATTGCAATACCCCAGGCAGAACCAGCACCTGCAAGGCCGAAAGCCAAACCTGCGCCACCGTAACAAAGACCGCGTCCCAGTTCAATCCATTCAGACAACATTTTCTCTCCTCCATTTTATATTCCTTAAAAATATCATTAATCATTTTCCTTTTTCACAACACACATGGCCGAATCAAAGCCAAGAGGTTGGAAAGGTCTTGTCCCGCCTTCATAAAATCTGCCGAAAAACTCGACAAAAATAAGCCTCATCGAGTGCACAAACGCCCCTAGTGCACTGATAAGAAAATTAAACATATGACCTATGAAAAGGACAACGATGAACAACACCATACCTACATAAGGCACCTCCCTTACAATGCCAGCCATGAGATTAAAGGCGACCGCAATGATCGATGTGGTTAGGCCAAGGGCGAGCAAGCGACAATATGACAGGGTGTCACCGATAAAAGCTGTTATGCCGTAACTTCCGACTATTCCATAAAGACTTACAACGCCTCCGGCAATCTTCCCTAAAGGATTTTTGATGAACCTTCCCTGTGTAAAAATTAAGCCAATTGCGCCGCCAACAAAAAGCCATAAACCAGTATAAAATATTTTATGAGGGATCTCACCGAATACCTTTCCAGTCATCATCAAAAGACCCGATAATGTTGCAACCCAGCATATCCCATCTGAAAATGCACCTAAGAAGTCTTTTTTACGTAATGCGCCGTACATCTTAAGCGTAATACCGAGAAACTGGTTGAGCACACCGAGTCCCAATGCAATAATGAGGGCGAGTATGGTTTTGTCCATCGGATTAAGCACAATGAATCTCTGTTGTAACAAATGAAGGACGTTTCCATGCCCGAGATACTCTGGTTTATGCAGATCTCCAAACCATGAACCTGTAAGCGCTCCGAAAATGATACTGCTTATTCCGCTGTAAAGAAGTATGCGGACAAGGTTATTTACGCCGCTGTAAGGCTTGGTTTTATAGGCTAAACATGTACCCATCAGCGTAAGCATAGTGCCATACCCTACATCGCTG
>MWEV01000148.1 GCA_002071245.1 Deltaproteobacteria bacterium ADurb.Bin026 | reverse complement strand
ATGCCTTTTTGATCTCCTCAGAGTCGAGCAACTCTTTCCCTGTCCCCTCCTTGATAGTTCTGCCCGTCTGAAGCACATAGCCGCGGTCACATATATAGAGTGATTCAAAGACATTCTGTTCAACCAGGAGTATTGTTTTTCCAATAGTCCTTAATTTTGCCACGGCTTCAAGCATCTCATCGACGAGTTTAGGCATCAGGCCAAGGGAAGGTTCGTCAAGCATGAGCAGTTTCGGATTTGACATAAGACCTCTTCCTATTGCAAGCATCTGCTGTTCCCCACCGCTCAAGGTTCCACTCAATTGAAGGCGCCTTTCCTTTAAGCGGGGGAAAAGGCTGTAAACAAAATCGAGATTTTTCATCATCTCTTCACTATCGTTTAAAATGTATGCGCCAAGTTCGAGATTCTCCTCTACTGTTAGGGGTCCAAATATAAGACGTGCCTCAGGGATATAGGTAATACCAAGTCTTACGATATCCGGTGTCGAGAGCCTATGGATGTCTTTACCCTCGAACTGTATTATGCCCTTTGTCGGGCGCAGGGCTCCGGCTATTGTCTTTAGTAGTGTACTCTTTCCAGCCCCGTTCGAACCAACCACTGTCACAAGCTCATCTTTTCCCACAAACAAAGAGGCGCTGTGGATTACCGGGATGCCGCTGTAACGGACTTCAATATCAGTGACTTTTAGCATATTTCTCTCCCAGATATGCCTTTATCACATCTTCATTTTTTACTATTTCGGCAGGTAGTCCCTCCGCTATCTTTTCGCCATAATCAAGAACAACGACACGATGAGAAACAGACATGACCATTTCCATGATATGTTCGATAAGAAAGAGGGTTATTCCCCTTTCTTCGTTGAGTCTTTTCAGCGTTACAACCAACTCGTCTGTTTCTGTGTGGTTGAGACCAGACGCAACCTCGTCAAGCATTAGAAGTTCAGGTTTTGTTGCAAGTGCCCTTGCGAGACCAATCTTTCTCTGTATGGCAATCGGAAGCTCATTAAGATGATATCCTTTAATATCTTTAAGCCCGAGAAAATCAAGTATTTCAGATGCCTCTTTCATTGCAACGTGGCGGCTGTCTGTCCTGCAGAATGCGCCGACCATAACATTTTCTATTGCACTTAAACCTGTAGTGACCTTCATAACCTGGAATGTTCTGCCTATACCTGCCCTGTTTGTTTGAAAAGGTCTTAAACCGGTAATGTTTTTGTCATTGAAATTTATCTGTCCTGAATCTGGCCTATAAAAACCCACTATGCAATTGAAAAGTGTTGTTTTCCCGGCGCCGTTTGGCCCTATGAGACCAACGATTTCGCCTTTTTCAATCGTAAAGGAGATATTGTTGTTTGCAACAAGTCCTCCGAAATCTTTCACAATATTTGATACTTCAAGAAATGCCAAGGTCAACTCCCTTTATGTCTTAATTGTTCGATTATACCCCAGATACCTCTCGGTTGATAGGCGGAGACCACCATAATAAGCATTGCATAGATCATGAAGTCAAGGCCGATTAGTCCTCCGTGTCCTCCAAGCCAGCTTCCAAGGAAACGGTCAAGGGGTACAAGAAATGCTGCACCGATAATCGGGCCCCATAATGATGCTGCCCCGCCGAGCATTGCCATTAAGGCTATTTTTATTGACAGGGAGAGTTCCATAACCGAAGCAGGGTCTATGTATAGATTGTAGACCGCCATAAAGCCACCCCCTACAGCAACGAACGCCGAGGCGATGGAATATGCCTTTATCTTGCACCAGCGTATATCGATACCGAGACTTTCTGCTGCATCCTCATCATCCTTGATCATACGCAACTGATAACCGAGTTTTGATTTTCTGAACCAGTTCATGTAGAAAAGCGCTATGTAGAAGAGCACCATTATAAAATAATAGTAGTATGTGTCGGACTTGAATTGCATATAGAGAAAATCAGGATGCTCATGTATTGGCAATTCTATACCTTTAGCTGCACCCACGAGATTCCAGTTATCAAAAATATCTTTCAGAACAAGCGATGTACAGATGGTTGCAATGGCAAAATAATGACCCTTAAGCCTGAAAAGCGGATAACCTATAATAAAGGAGTATCCGAGTGCTATCAAAATACCGATGGGCATTGAAATCCAAAAAGGGATTTGCCACCATACCATCATGAGCGCTACGGTGTATGACCCTATACCAACGTATTGTGCTTTGCCAAGCTCGACCTGTCCCCCGTATCCGCCAATCGTATTCCATCCCATGCCAAACATTGAAAAAAGGAGGAACTGTATCATGACCGTTTTCACAAAAGAACCGGCACCAATCCATGGAAATGCCAGAAGAAAAACAGAAAATATTACGAGACACAAGCGTTCAGCCTTTGAAAAATCGCTAAAATCAAAGGCATCCTTTAATTTTTCCATCCAAACAACCCCTGAGGCCTTACGACCACTATGATAAAATATGCTAAATAAACGACTGTAAATTTGAAATGAGGCCCAAGAAAATCAGAACCTATGATCTGTCCGAAAACAGGGAAGGTCATCTCGAGTATCCCTATAAGCAAACCCGCAAAGAAAACACCTTTTATGCTTCCGAAACCCCCAAGGGCGACGCAGGCGAAAGCAATCATTACAAAAAGGATACCAACCATGGGATATGCGTAATAAAAGTTAACCAGCAATCCGCCCGCTGTGCCTACAGTTGCACCGCCTATTGCCCATGCAATTGCATTCATCCTTTCAGTTTTGATCCCCATATAAGAAGCAGCCTCCTTATTTAGTGCCGTTGCCTGAATCGCCTTTCCAGTCTTTGTTTTATTAATGAAATAATACACAATGGCAAATGCGATGAGACTTAATATGCCGGAAGCCAGTTTTGTCCAGTCGAACACAAACGGGCCGACGGAAAGGCTTTTGCCCACCAAAAGACCCTTGTCTATCATACGGTAGTCGGCGCTGAACAGAAACATAGCGGTATACTGCAAGAACAGCATAAGACCAAATGTGCCAAACAACTGGGCTATAGCAGGACCTCTAAGCAGATATTTGATGAACCAGTAATAAGATGCGACCCCCAGCAGTGCACCAAGAAGCGTTGATGCTGGAAGTGCAAGCAATGGATCTATGCCAAACAGTTTATTGATCCAGTAGATAGTGTACATTCCCAACATAAGAAACTCTCCGTGGGCAAAATTTACAATATCCATAACGCCGAATATAACGGTTAGACCCAGCGC
>MWEV01000147.1 GCA_002071245.1 Deltaproteobacteria bacterium ADurb.Bin026 | reverse complement strand
CTCCAATACCTCCATGAGTTTTATCTCAAAGATAAGGTCTTTTCCGGCAAGAGGATGATTTAAATCGAGTCTCACACCTTCATCATTTATATCCTTGACGGTAACATTTGTAATGCTGCCATCCGGAGAGTGCATCTGCAACACCATTCCTATCTCCAATTCAATATTTTCTGGTATTCGAGATCTGTCTACAGTACCTACAAGGTCTTCTTTGTAGGGACCGTATGCATCTTCACAGGCTATCGAAACCTTCTTTGTCTCCCCTACACTCATGCCTACTATCCCTTTTTCAAAACCGGGTATGACCATCCCCTGGCCAATTACAAACTCAAAGGGTTCCCTCTCCAATGATGAATCAAACATTGTGCCGTCACCAAATGTGCCGGAATAGTGAACCCTTACTCTATCATTCATCTTTGCCTGTAGCATTTTTACCCTCTCTTTTTAAGCCCATGGCACAAATTAAAAATATTTTAATCACTATAATATATTCAAACTGTTTATCCTTATTAAATCAGTATCTCCTCGAACCGCCCCTTCCCCTTTGTCTATCTCTTGTTGGACGAGCTTCATCAACGGTAATCGTTCTACCCATAAACATTGTACCATTCAAATCCTTTTTTGCCTTTTCAGCCTCCATCTGCGTCGCCATCTCAACAAAACCAAATCCCTTCCCCTCGATAATCCTTATTTCCTTAACTTCCCCGAATTGCGAGAATAGTTCTTTTATCTGTCCACTTTCCGCTGAATAACTTAGATTTCCTACATATAGTTTACTGCCCTGCATGCTATCTCCTCCTCTTGATTTTATGCTTCTTATTGGAGATAGAGGCAATGAACCGCATATGCTCCATGCCGAAACATGTATTTATTGTATTTGTAACAATTGACAACCCGTTAATGGAGTATATTAAATTATATATTTAAAAAAAGATAGTGTTTTAACGACAATATCTTAATAACTTTTGCAATATTAATTCATTGTGTGTTACAATAGCGGAATATGTCTTAATTTATCTAACTTTTGTTAATAGATAATCAGACAAAGCACAGAAAACTTAAGTAAGGGAATAAATACACAAAGGATTTTCAAAGAATAATTCATGACTACAGAAAATTCATTGCCTCCATTAAAAATAAAAGATAAAACTGCAAAAATATGTATTATCCAGGGCGGTATGGGTGTTGGCGTATCACTTTCACCTCTTGCCAGCGCAGTTGCAAAAGAAGGAGGAATCGGAATCGTCTCAAGCGCCGCCCTTGACAGGCTTGTAACAAAAAGAACCGGTAAAGCCCACAATACATATGAGGCTGCCTTTGAAGAAATATCCCTTGCAAAGGCCAACGGAGGCATTGCAGGCATAAATATAATGGTTGCCCTCGGAAGGGATTATGAAGATTCTGTTAAGGGCGCAATAGATGCAGGCGCAGATGTAATTATATCAGGCGGAGGATTACCCCTTGGGTTGCCTGGAGTAAAAAAACCTGGTGACACTGCACTCATCCCTATTGTTTCATCTGCACGTGCCCTTGAGATTATCTGCAAAAAATGGGAAAGACTTGGCTATCGACCAGATGCTGTGGTGCTTGAAGGACCGCTTGCAGGTGGACACTTAGGATTCAGGTTTGAGGAATTGGGTCTTGAATCAAATAGGCTTGAAAATCTTTTTCCTCTCATCAAGGAGGTGTCTTTACATCATGGCGGTTTTCCCGTCATAGTTGCTGGCGGCATTTTTGACCGCAACGACATTCTGAAGTTCCTGAAAATGGGTGCTGATGGCGTTCAGATGGGAACCAGGTTTCTTGTAACAGAAGAGAGTAGCGCAACACCCGCATATAAACAATCAGTTATCAACGCAAAGAAAGAGGATATCCTTGTAGCCAACAAACCAGGGTCACCTTGCGGATTGCCATTTATGGTATTGAGGCAATCTCCCATGTTTGTTTCAGCGCTTGAAGCAAAAAGAAAACCACGCTGTGATAAAGGTTATGTATTAACTAAAAACGGGGACGGTCAATATGCAAAATGTATGGCGAAGGATGATAACACAGCTTCATTCTGCATATGCAACGGTCTTTTAAGTTCTGCCGGCTACAATCCGCAGACAGAAGAACCTCTTTACACGGTTGGTGTAAATGGATACAGGGTCAATAAGATTGTGAGCACTAAAGACTTGTTTGATGAATTGACAGGTAAAAAGGAATTTACCCAAAAGGATTCAGACCTGTATATGGATATTCAGGCACAGACATTGTAAAGTTTTCGATAATTTATCTAAAGCCCTATAAGCACCGCCAACCTATAAGCAAACATCCCTGAAATATAAGAAATAAGCACCATAGCAATAAAAGACATGGAAAACCATTTCATGTTCCCCATCTCCTGCTTCATTACTGCAATCGTAGGCACACAAGGGATAAAAAGCATAAGCGAAACAAGAAAGGATAAGGCTGAAGCATGACTTATAATGCCAGGCAGAACAGTTCTCAGACCGTGTCCCCCAACGTTATACAATACCCCGAGAGTCGCTATAGAATTTTCTTTTGCAACAA
>MWEV01000146.1 GCA_002071245.1 Deltaproteobacteria bacterium ADurb.Bin026 | reverse complement strand
TTCCTTCAAAAAGGTCTGCTACAGATATAACAGGAAATGTTCCATCCGGCCCGTAGTAATGAATCAATGTCCTGTTCCAGAAATCAGCAGGAATAAATCTATCCCCTAACTGTACACCTTTGGCTGCATTCAAAATCATAGCCTCCATAGGAATGCCGAGATACAGTCTTGCAGTTTGGATATCGATTGAAGGGTATAATTCCCCGTCATATTCAAACGCAAGCACCTCCCATCTGAGTACACCATCTTTGTCAGGTATCATATTTATACAGCCAAGGGTATTGGCGGCAGCGGTCAGATTGTCAAGAGGCATAAGCACATGCTGTCCACTTATGGGGGGGAAGATTTTAAAATTATTTGAATCGCGTACCATGGGATATGCATAATCAGGAAGTACGTCTGATTTTGCCTTTTTCTCTGATTGTTTGAAGTCAAAAACAATCGGCAGGATCACATTGCCAGCCCTTTTAATTGATGATGCAAGGATTTTGTCGTCTTTTGACGGTTCACTGAATATAATATCCATCATGATAACCTTGGCACCCTTATCCTTGAGCAAATCGATAAGGGCAGCAATCTTGCTTCTGTCCCATGGCCATCTACCAATCTTCTCAAGGCTTTTGTCGTCAATCCCGATTATGACGACCTCTTTTGGAGGGGCTGTATGGCCGCGGATCTTATATCTTGTGTCGTATACAAGCAGTTCAAGTCTTTCGAGCGGAAGAAACCTGATGATTGCAAGTGTGGTAAAAATAGCGGTTATCAGTAGACCTATTGAAATAGGTATCAACAATTTTTTCATTCTGGTTTTAATTATGCAATATTTTTAAAACTAAGTTAAGCTAAAAAAACCATATCCAACAAAATCTTGTCAGAGACAAGGATAATTGTAGGATCGATATGGTTTTTAATATTACTGATTGATAGGATACAATCGAGGTTGAGTGCTTTGCTTTTGTTGCATTTAACTGTGTGAAGAAAAAACACAATTAAATTTGATGATAATAAATTACTATTGCAAAAGCTATCGAGATATGGAACAATCGTCCTATGATAAAATTTTTCATATTAACTTTAATTATTCTGGTAACTCTCGCTGGCTGCTGAGCCCCTTAAATCCCGACGGGTCGGGAGGTGTTTAGCTTTGTGTTGCTATATATAGCAATGAGGTGTCATTACCCATAAGCTTAAGCGTTTCATAGTAGATAGAATAAATCGAGATCCTAAGGTAGTTTATTCTTCGTATCCTGTTATCATGCCCTTCACGTGGGAATGAGGTTTTTCTCCCAGCGTTGCCATATAAATATGCACTACCAGATAAAGAACAAAAATATAGGCGGTAGCGACGTGTATTGCGTCGAGGATTCTCAGCCCTCCAATGGTTTTAATCCAGGAAAAAAAGTAGGTTATATCGCTGAAAAGGATTCCTGTAATAATAATCAAAGGTGTAAAAACAAACATTACAGAAGAGTAGGCAAGTTTTTGCATAGGGTTGAATTTATTGTCCGTTGATGGATAAAAAGGATTTTTTTTGCCATTGAATATAAAAAACACATAATATAACACCTGCAGTGGCATACCTTTTATATCTTTTATCCTGAGTAGATAATATTTTATCAGACCGCCTGTTATAATATAATAGAAAAACCAGAATAAAAAGGAGGCTGTCATGGCAAAACCAAAATACTTATGCAGAAGCACAACTGTTCTGTAATCCTGGATAATGTTTATGGAAGGTGTTCTCAATTGAATGCCTGTTATGATAAGCACAAAAACAATAAATGCATTTGTCCAGTGCCATATCCTTATAGGCAGGGGATGGAGGTATATTCCGCTCATCTTTTCACCACAACCCTTAAAATTATGTGAATAATTATGCCTGAGAATATTAGGAGGGCTAATATTATCCCAATAAAGTCAATCAATTTAAAGCCAAGCTCATCTATTATCTGGGGCCTGTCTTTCCGTCCAGCTTTAAATACCCTTGTGAAGTCAGCCGCTTTTATCTTCTCTTCACCAAGTAGGCACATATCGATAAATATGGACGATGGGAACGCCGAAATTACAGAACCTTTAACAGGTATGTAAATCGATTCCTCTTTTTCGGGGATAGAAATAAAAAAGGATTCATAAAATGGCGCCTCCTCTGAATGACATGTTGCGCAAACCTTACTTTTCGTATTCTTTTCAGAGTAGTTATGATGAACTTTGGTTACAACTATCGAACTTATTATCGCAATGTCTTTCCCGAATATCTTTGTCAATTCAAGAAAAAAATGTGCAAGTTCCTCACTACGGATGGTGCCGTCCGCGTCTTTATCGATAAAATCTTTAACATTTATCCCTTTTCCAAATGCTTTTTCGAGATCACTGTATTTTATGGGCAATCGAACACCGTTTTCTCTGAGCGCAAGACTAAGCACCATGCTCTTCGTAGAGTCGGGACTGTGGCATGTGGAACATTCGAGGTAATTAAAGTGTAAAACAGTATTGGGAAGCCATTTGTGCATTTCAATATAGTCTTTGTGGCAACGAACGCAGATGCCAAGCCTGTCAGGTACCCCCAACTCCTTGTATGCCTTCGTGTAATGCGGATTATGGCAATCCGTGCAAAGCGCAGCACCCTTCTTTGAATGAACGGTATTCTTGTACACGCCGTATAGTTCATCGTGGCATGTTATACAAGTGCTATCGCTTATGCGTTCCTGTGAAACATGGCAGTCAAAGCATTCTATGCCTTTTTTGCCGTGAATTGTGTGTTTGTAATCTTTTATTGAAGGCAATTCCGGGATGAATATTTTTGGATCTGCAGAAAATACAGACGGACTTACACCTGATATAGTGATCTTTGCATGCTGGAATATTCCCTTTTCGTTGTGGCAGACATTGCAGGAAACAGGTTTTTTCATAATGGAGTGCGCATTCGATAAAACAACATACTGTTTCTTTAGCTGGTGTTTGCCTTTGTATTTATTTAGAAGTATTGTCTGAAGGTTGTCCCATTCAATGCGGCTTAAAAATCGGTTCTTGTCGGGATCTAAAATATCACGGCTTATGGATGTCTTTTGGTCTATTTGAATATTTATAAGCATATTACCTTTGGTCGTTTTACCGTGACATGCAAGGCATTCCATTCCTTGGAGATGTTTTTCTTTTGATGGGAGAGAGTCATGAGAAACGCCCACGTGGCAATCTATGCAGTATTTCTTTTGCCTTTCTATAAAATGTACATCATGGCAGTCTTTACAGGAAAGATTCTTTTTATGAATAGAGCCTTCATATATATCCGATGTTTGTTTATGGCAGTTATTGCATGATGGTTTTTTGAGTTTTTCATCATGCGGCAACGATGTGATATCGCTGTGGCATTGGATACATTTGTTGTTTCCGTGTTTGAAGGTTGTGAATTTTTCGTGGCACCCAAGGCAGTCTTCAGTGGGTATTGTGCTGTGTGAAAGTATAGGAAACAGGATGAGAAAAAACAAGATGAATATATTCATCACACCAATACTATCACAGAGGGCCAAGGTTGTAAAGATATCCATTAACGTTAATTTCTATTGGGTTACACCTGAATGAATGGCCTTTACCTCATAATGTTGAAACATTAATCAAAGCCAAGGTAAGTTTTTATTTGGTTCATCATAAAACGGCATGAGAAGACTTTTTTGATACCGCTTATTTTGCATTTTTTTTGAATTCACTTGATTTGATCATTTTTGTCAAATACAATTACATATTGCTTCACATTATCAAATGAGGAGGCTACCTTGGTCGAGCAAAAACACACATATGCGTCTTTATCCTTTTATTTGTTAACTGCATTATATTTTATGTTTTTAATCGGTATTATTGTGTGCACGCCTGCAGAAGCTCAAAGGGTCTGGTATAAGGACTGCGTTAATGCCTCCGTGGGGAGGGGTAGTTCTGGAGCCGTCGATAATTTCGGGAGCTTTACCATACCTCAGATGAGTACGGCAACACAACTGACATTCAAAAACGAGGACCCTGGTGGAACATATACTAAAACTACTATTGATTATGCAATATACTCGGTGGCGCAAAAGGGGCGACTTTTTAATCCTGTCACGTTACCGGCAGGGGAATAT
>MWEV01000145.1 GCA_002071245.1 Deltaproteobacteria bacterium ADurb.Bin026 | reverse complement strand
GCTTCATTCTCAATGTATTTCTCGCACTATGATAAGGTAGAAAATGGATAGAATGAGTGAAATTTTGAGATTTTTAAGAGATGCGAATGATTACATCTCGGGTGATTTAATATCGACAGAACTTGGTATTTCAAGAACAGCCGTATGGAAATACATCAATCAACTCGAAAAAAAGGGGTATGGTATCTCGAAATTAAAAGGAAAGGGGTATAGCCTTGTAAACATTCCCGACAAGCTTTTTCCATGGGAAATCAACAGATATTTGCATAATTCATTCACAAAGGAAATCATTTATAAAGAGACAATAGACTCGACAAACACATACGCCTTTAAACTTGCCCTCACAGGAAAACCAGAAGAGGGTACATGCGTTGTCGCAGAATCACAGAAAAGTGGCAAGGGCAGGCTCAATAGAACATGGTTCTCCCCTGCATATCAAAACATATATCTTTCTGTTATTTTGAGACCCCCTGTACATCCATCGAAGGTTTACCCCATAACATTTTTATCGTCTCTTGCCGTATACGATACCGTTAAAGACTTAACCGGGTTACCTCCAACACTCAAATGGCCAAACGATGTGTTGATTAACGGTAAAAAGGTCTGCGGCACCTTACTTGAAATTTCAACAGAAGCTGACATGGTCAGTTTTGTGATCATCGGCATCGGGTTTAATATAAATATGGACGCACAACATACCGATGAGTCGATAAAAGACAAGGCGACTTCGCTTTATATGGAGACAGACAAAACATATAACAGGACATATGTCTGCGCTGTTTTGCTGTCCATGCTTGAGAGGTACTATTCTGTTTTCCTCGAAAAAGGCGAGAGAGAGATATGCAATATCTGGGAAAGCAAGGCACTGATTAAGGGCAAATACATCGAAATAAACCAGATGACTGAAGTCTTCAGGGGTATATCGGAAGGTATAGATATAGATGGCGCTATGCTGCTCAATATAAATGGCGAGGTCAAAAAAATCATAGCAGGCGACGTATTATTTTAAAGACAGATACCAAATTTCAAATTTCATTGTCCGATGATCTTTATTATTCGGCTTAAAAAAACATAAGGATGGAAATATGCTGCTTGTAATCGACATTGGAAACACAAATATCGTATTTGGTGTGTTTGACGATGAAAAACTGGTCAATCATTGGAGACTCAGTACAGTGCTAAACAAAACCGTAGATGAGTACGCGATCCTTCTCAGCAGCCTGATCTATTTTGAAAAGATAAAGCTCAGCGATATAGAGAGCGCTATCATTTCATGTGTTGTACCTCCCCTTTTGATACCATTCGAGATACTCTGTAGAAGATATATATCCATAAAACCCATTATCGTTGAGCCTGGCATTAAAACGGGCATGCCTATTCAATACGATAATCCGCAGGAAGTAGGCGCAGACCGCATAGTTAATGCGGTCGCAGGATATGAAAAACATAAAAAATCCTTAATAATTGTAGATTTTGGCACAGCCACAACCTTTGATTATATATCGCCCAAAGGTGACTATATGGGCGGTGCTATTGCGCCGGGTATGCTGATATCGCTCGAGGCGCTTTTTGAAAGGGCATCAAAACTTCCAAGGGTAGAGCTTATAAGACCAAAAAACATAATAGGAAAGAACACGGTCAATGCTATGCAGGCAGGTATTACGTATGGATATGTGAGCCTTGTGGACGGCATAGTCAACAAAATTAAAGAAGAGGTAAGAACAAACCCCCATGTGATAGCCACAGGAGGTTTTGCTAACCTTATATTCGAAGATTCAAATACCCTTGATGAGGTGGATGAATTTCTAACACTGAAGGGACTAAAAATCCTTTACGATAAAAACAAGGATTTCCATAAGTTTAAATAGACCTTGATGTCTCGGCGGCATTTATGATTGAGTTTTCTTCGGGGATATCTATTTCGATTTTAATTATAAGTCCCTTATGGCCGACTGCCTCATAAGCATCATCCAGTTCGATATAAATACCGTCAGGTGTATAAACGTCATACAAATCATTGTATGTATGTGCAGCATAGACATGGGTTTGTTTGCCAAGAAAACCTATTAAAGGCCATTCCTTTATCTCGCACATATTCGATGTCTTTTGTTCAAAATCTTCCATAAAACTCAGCGCATTGTCCTGTGTCGTAAAAACACCGAACACTCCCTTGCCAAGTATCATCTTGTCCATAACTACAAATAGCTTCATATAATCCTTGTCATGATAGTCGTTCATAGCCGTATATTTTTTATAGATACAAAAAAGGGCGGGGGTTTTGCCCCCACCCTGTAAAGATCAACTTGAATCAATTACTACGCGTTGTCACTCCATTTTCCGTACTTCTCTCTAAGGATCCTGTGCAAAATCTTGCCTGCGCCGCTTCTTGGCATCTCCTCGTCTTTGATGAAGATAACGTTTTTCGGAACCTTGAAGCCTGCAATCTTGCCTTTACACCATGCGCTAACCTCTTCTGCGGCCATTGTCTGTCCTTCATGAAGTACAACAATCGCTGTTACCTGCTCACCCCACTTTTCGTGTGGTACACCGATAACTGCAACATCTTTAACCTTTTCATGACCACCGACTACATTCTCAACCTCTGACGGGAAGATGTTCTCGCCACCGGAGATAATCATATTTGCCTTTCTGTCTACTAGATAGATGTAGCCATCTTCATCCCTGTATCCCATATCGCCAGCGCTGAAGTACTCACCTTTCATGGCTGCCATTGTCTTTTCCGGCTCTTTCCAGTACTCTTCAAAAAGCATCGGGCTTCTTGAGTAGAGTTCGCCAACCTCGTTTGGTTTTGTTACGAGATTTCCATCCTCATCGTAGAACTTGATATAGTCGGTACCGATAACCTCACGTCCGCAGGAGCCAAGCTTTGTAAGCTGTTCGTTGGGTTTCAGAACCGTCACGATTCCAGCCTCTGTTGAACCGTATGCCTCGTTCAATTCTGAATTGGGGAACATCTTAAGCACGCCGAGTTTTGTATCTCTTCTTGCAGGGGCTGAAGAGATAAGGAGCTTTTTTACGCTTGTAAGATCATATTTTGCCTTAACTTCGTCAGGAAGTGCAAGCATCATGATATAGTGGGTTGGTACCAGAGAGGTAAATGTGACCTTGAAATCCTGGAATGTCTTGAGGAGGTTTTCAGGATTAAAGCTCACCATGTTGTAGCACATTACGCTACCGCCGACCCAGGTAGCCACGAATGAATAGAAGAGTGAGTTGACGTGGCAGCAAGGCATAACAAGGAGGTTGCAATCATCGTAATTAAACTCATGGTCGTAGATCATGATAAAATACTGCGCAAAGAGGTTGAGGTGGCTCTTAACAACGCCTTTCGGTCTTCCAGTTGTTCCACCAGTATACATAATAACCCATGGGTCATCTGCATCCACAACCGTTGCAGGCTCTTCAGGGCTTGCCTTTGCGAGCATTTCTTCATAGTTGATGTATCCATCATATGACGGGCTATCGACTGCAAAGTTAACATATTTCTCGACCGTAGGAATATTTTTCTTCATACCGTTTACCTGGTTGATCCAAGGGAATTCCTTTCCGTCTACAGGATCTTTTCCTGACTGCACTATAAATACCTTTGCCTCGCAGTGGTTGATGATGTATTCCATTTCGGCTGCTGCAAGCCTGAACATAAGAGGTACACATATAAAACCGCCTTTTGCGGCTGCTGCATAAATCTCCATCCATTCAACAGCGTTATAGGCAAGAACCGCAAATCTGTCGCCCTTTTTCATACCCAAATCTGCAAGCGCATTTGCAAGCCTGCATGACCTTTCATCCCACTGTTTGAA
>MWEV01000144.1 GCA_002071245.1 Deltaproteobacteria bacterium ADurb.Bin026 | reverse complement strand
TCCCCAGAGCCTCTTAAGTGACGGACATGACCATGCCGAGAATAAAAGAAAGCAACAAATGTGCCCTTTATATTACCAAACCCATACCTCTATGAGGTGATGTACCGCCTCACAAACAGGTGTTCTACTTGCCCCAACTTCCTTGCAATCTGCTCAACGTTTATGCGTGATCCAGGGCTGAAACGGTAATCAGCTTTCATATTTTTAAGGATTGAATAAACCTGATTGCTAAGCCTTTCCCTGTTTAACTTGATCATAATGATATGTTAATTATACAGGGATAGATAGACTGTCAAGATATTTCGTGAACAATAATTAACCCGAAAACTGCATTTGAAATGAATGTACCCGTAGTGTGAGCCATGACAAGGCGTCCCATCACCCTCCCACAAAATGGAGAACTCTACTCACTCTACTCACTCAACGCTTCACCGCCTCTCCCCACTCAACGCTTCACTGCACTCGCTTACTCTACTCACTCTACTTATTTATATATTTTCATATTTATTTATATATTTTCAATCCTAAATCCTAATTCCTAAATCCTAAATGAATTTTCCCGCTTAATGAAATATCTTTGCAAATGAAAACAATATACATTTTTACCAATGTTGATATATGATAAACGTATGATAAAGGGCAAACCCCATATAGAAATCAGGGGCCAAATCGAACGAATCACCTATTATAACGAAGAGAATGGTTATACCATTGCAAAGGTAAGGGTGCAGGGCAGGATGAATTTGGTCACGATTGTTGGTAACATTGTTTCGCTGGTGCCCGGGGAATTATTGAAACTCTGTGGTTTCTGGGATAACCACCCCAGATACGGAGAGCAATTCAAAGTGGTTTCTTACGAGTCAATGATGCCTGCAACGGTGAAGGGTGTGGAAAAATATCTCGGTTCAGGAATGATTAAGGGCATAGGGCCTGTTACCGCCAAAAGGCTTGTTTCAAGATTCGGTGTAGATACCCTTTCAATTATTGACAATGACATTGAAAGGATCAAAGAGGTTTCAGGCATCGGCGAAAAGCGGGTAGACATGATAAAAAATGCCTGGGAGGAGCAAAGGGATATCAGGGATGTGATGGTATTCCTTCAGGGTAATGGTGTAAGTCCTGGGTATGCGGTAAAGATATTCAAACGTTATGGAAAGGATTCCGTAAAAACGGTTAGCGAAAACCCTTATAGGCTTGCGATGGATATTTTTGGAATCGGCTTTATCACAGCGGACAAAATTGCCGAAAAAATGGGTATCCCAAAGGATTCACAAAAAAGAATTGAGGCTGGAATACTTTTTGTGTTGAATCAACTATCAGATGATGGACACGTCTATTACCCATATAAGCTTCTAATTAAGGAATGTGCAAGGATTCTCGACGTCGAGGAAGAATGTTTACCTGTTGCCCTGGACTCCGTTTGCGAACAAAAAAAGATAGTAATTGAACAATATGAAACCTTGAATGGGAAATACACAACACAACCTCAAGACTTATCTTCTTCGCAAAAAGAGGATTGGGCAGTTTATCTTACAAAGTTCTATGTTGCAGAGGTTGGCATTGCACGGCAACTGATTTCACTTGTCACCACACCCAAGCAGTTGAGACTGATCAACATAGATCAGGCAATTAAATGGGTTCAGGATTCACAGAATATAAAACTCTCCGAAAGACAAATAGAAGCGGTAAGGGATTCGATAAACAGCAAGGTTATGGTTATAACGGGAGGTCCAGGCACAGGCAAGACCACAATTATAAATTCGGTCATAAAAATCTACAAGAAAATGGGACAAAAAATACTTCTTGCTGCCCCCACGGGTCGTGCGGCAAAAAGAATGGCTGAGACAACTGGCCATGAAGCTAAAACTTTGCATCGTCTCCTTGAATATACGCCGGGAAGTGGTTCATTCAAACGGAACGAAACAAACCCGCTCGATGCTGATTTGATAATTATTGATGAGACGTCGATGGTTGATAGTCAGCTTATGTATCATTTTCTAAAGGCTGTATCGTTAAAGGCAACGTTGATACTCGTAGGGGATGTAGATCAACTCCCGTCTGTAGGTGCCGGGTGTGTGTTGAAGGATATTATAAATTCAAAGCGTATTACCATTGTTGTGCTTGACCAGATATTCAGACAATCACGAGAGAGTATGATTGTTGTTAATGCACACAGGATCAATAAAGGTGATCTGCCCATTTTTAAGAGCGATGAAACACGCCTAAAGGATTTTTATTTTTTCTTTATTGAAGACCCTGAAAAGGTACTTGAAAAGATCATCCAACTATGCAGGGATATCATACCTGCACGTTTTCATTTTCACCCATTTGAAGACATACAGGTGCTGACCCCAATGCATAAGGGAACGGTTGGTGTTGCAAGCCTTAATACGGCACTACAGAAAGAATTGAACATAAGGAAAGAAGAGGTCATGCGTGGCGGGAAGGTATTCAAGGTGGGCGACAAGGTAATACAGTTGCGAAACAACTATGATAAGGATGTCTATAATGGCGATATCGGGAGGGTTGTGAATATTGATGGAGAAACGCAAGAGATGATAGTGGATTATGATGGAAGAAGAGTAAAATATGAATTTTTTGAGCTTGACGAGGTTGTACTTGCGTATGCAATTTCAGTGCATAAATCACAGGGCAGTGAATACCCTGTAGTTATCATTCCTGTATTGACCCAGCACTACATGCTGCTCCAACGAAATCTTTTATACACCGGTATAACGCGTGGTAAAAAGCTTGTCATTCTAATAGGTACAAAAAAGGCGCTTGCAATTGCCATAAACAACAATAAGCCGCAGAAAAGATATACGATGCTCAAAGAAAGGCTTATGAACCAATAACGATGCACGATAGAGCGATGTGTTGACGATAAAAGGCATCGGCATTACATTATAAACCAGGAGGTAAATTTTGAAGATAGGTGGTTTCAAATTATGTGAACCTGTACAGGAGTGTTATGAGCCATATGTTTTTGCTTGTCTTCGTCCTTGGATAGATGTCAACAATGTTGGTAGTCTTGTGCTTGGAGAACTTGAGACACAATTCAATGCAAAGGAACTGGGGAAATTATCGAAGCCAGGAGATTTTTTTGATTTCACGCGTTATCGTCCAATAATACATATCGAAGGGGGTATACGTGGATTATCCGTTCCAAATTCACGGATTTTTCATGCAAAAAGAGAGGGGAAAAACGATATCTTCATGCTCCATCTTTTGGAACCTCATGCCCATGCAGAGGCCTATGTAGATTCTGTTGTAAAATTTCTTAAAACATTCAAGATTAAAAAATATATCCTTCTGGGCAGCATGCACGATGCAGTTCCACATACAAAACCAATGCTTGTAAGCGGGTATGCTATGGGGCAAGGGATTGAAAATGATATTAAAAGGTTGGGTATTTTGCCTATTGAGTACCAAGGACCCTCAAGTATTGTTAACTTGATAGCGAAAAAGGCAGCCGAGTCAGGGATAGATGTTGCTGTTTTCATGGTTTCTCTACC
>MWEV01000143.1 GCA_002071245.1 Deltaproteobacteria bacterium ADurb.Bin026 | reverse complement strand
AGACCCTGAGCAGTTCGCCAAGCGGATCTGTTACCCGTACCCGGCGATACCGGGCACCGGGCAGCGCGTACCAAGTAACGTGTTCGGGATCGAATCTACTGCACCGGCGGTATATTGGATTGCCACAAACGGTGTCGCATGTCTAGGATTGCCCGGCGGCCAAGTGGTACCATTGGCAGAGCATATAGCAGTTGCACCGAACGCACCAAAAGGGGCATCGCTATTCCGAGAAGCGTGGCTATTGAGCACAGAACAATCATTTCAGTAAAGCAACTTGATTCATCTGAAGGTCTCGGGCCACGTTGAGACGGTCGTATTGATGTCACGGGCAAAAGATTGAGAGAGCTGAAAACCCTTATATATCAAGGGTTTTAGCACACATGGGTGTGAAACCCACCAGGCGAAAAACATGAAAATATCGCTTCGTGGAAACAAGTCCAAAGGGGCTGTTTTGATAGTCAAGTGGTCAGGTTAGATGTCATAGCCCTGCGAGTGGTCGAGTTAGATGTCAGGGGTCATGAGTGGTCAGGTTAGATGTTTTTTCGGGGGTTTTTGAGGTTGTGTGGTCAGGTTTGATGTTGACTAAAAATGTGTTTATTGAAGCGAAAGATTTAAATTTGAACGGAGGGGTTGCATGGTAAATGAAAAAGATGCCATTGAGATAATTTTTTATGCCGAAGAAAATGAGATTGCCATTTGGTTAGATGGCGGCTGGGGAGTTGATGCTCTCTTAGGTGAGGAAACAAGGGTCCACAACGATATTGATTTGTTTGTGGAAAAAAGCAATAGCAAAAAATTTCTTGAAATAATAAAAGAAAAAGGCTTTTCTGAAGTTATCGAAGCATATACCACTACAGATCACACGGTTTGGAAGGACGCTAAAGGTAGGATAATCGATCTTCATATATTTGAATTCGATGAACAGGGATACCTTGTTTTTGAAGGAGAAGCTTATCCTCCAGAAGTGTTTAGTGGTATCGGGAAAATAGGAGATAAAGTGGTAAAGTGTATAGATGCTAAGAATCAAGTTTTATTTCACCTGGGATATGAGTATGATGAAAATGATGTTCATGATGTAAGACTTTTGTGCGAGAGGTTTAATATTCCTATTCCTAATGAATATAAATAACTGACAAATTTTAATTTGTCTTTGAGCCTAAACGCAAGAAAAAGTAAGGCTGCCTATTTAAAATTACTTTCTACTATTGTCGAGGTTTTATGCCAGGTTGAATGTCGGCTCCGAGACTGACTATTTACATAGGAACGACCGAAACTATAAGGAGAATTATATATGCAATATGGACCAGATCCAAATTCTATTTATCCGAATGAAAAAATAAAAAGCGTATGCTATATTAAAAATGTAATCACACGCCCAAATATTATCGTCGGTGATTACACCTATTATGATGATATCAATGGGCCGGTACGGTTTGAGGAGCGCGTTACACATCACTATGAATTTTTAGGTGATAAGCTCATCATTGGGAAATTCTGCGCTATAGCAAAAGGTATCGAGTTTATAATGAACGGTGCGAATCATAGAATGTGCAGCGTCACTACTTATCCATTTAATATCATGGGACATGGTTGGGAAAAGGCCACTCCGACACTTGGGGATTTACCTTTCAAAGGAGATACTGTTGTTGGCAATGATGTGTGGATAGGTCAAAATGTCACTGTAATGCCCGGCGTGCATATTGGTGATGGAGCAATTGTTGCTGCCAATTCAGTAGTTACAAAAGATATACCGGCTTATCATATTGCAGGTGGCAATCCTATCAGAATTATTAAGAAAAGGTTTGAGGATGAACTCATTGGCTATCTGCTGGAATTAAAGTGGTGGGAATGGCCTGCTAAAAAGATTTTTGATAACCTTGAGGCTTTGTGTAGTGCCGACCTTGAAAAAATAAAGGAGATAAAATGAGCGTGTACTCGAAAGAAGAACTGTTCGAAGCCAAACGGCAGATTGATTCAACCATTCACAAGCTAACAGAAACACTTAAAACACTTGAGTCAAAGGAAAATCCTGATAGATATAAATCGCAGGTTACACTTGCAAAAAGACGAATCGTCGCTTTTGAAATTGCGGTGAATTTGCTGGAAAAAGAGCTAAAGGAGATATACGATGAAAAATAAAACAATAACAGAATTCGAATTATTAATCGAAAGCCATCTCGACTTAGAAAGGCAAGGCCCAGGAAGTGCTGAAATGACGCTAAAAGCCCTAAGTTTCATAATGAACCTTGACAGCAATTCAAAGATAGCAGATATCGGCTGCGGTACAGGCGGTCAAACGATGATACTTGCAAAGAATACTGGCGGTCATATTACAGGCGTAGATATGGTAGCTGATTTTATAAACATTTTTAACGATGCTTCCAAGAAACATAATTTTTCCGACAGAGTGCAAGGTATTGTCGGCGACGCCCTAAAACTCCCTTTTGAAAAAGATGGGTTCGACCTTATCTGGTCTGAGGGAATGATAGACAGCTTAGGGTTTGAAAAAACACTTAGCTACTGGAATGGCTTTCTCAAAACAGATGGATATATAGCCGTAACCAGTCCCTCGTGGCTTACCACAGAAAAGCCTGCCGAAATAGAGAAGTTCTGGATTGATGCAGGTAGTGGTTTGTATTCGATAGAAAGCAATATCGAATCAATGCAAAAATCGGGGTATAGTTTTGTTGCAGCATTTACATTACCAGAGGAATGTTGGATTCAAAATTATTTTATCCCACGTCAGGCAACAGAAAAAGAGCTTTTGATAAAATATCCGGAAGATAAAACCGTAGAGGACTATGTCCACAGTATGAAGTATGAGGTTGATTTATATGAAAAGCACAAGCAGCATTATGGGTATGTTTTTTACATCGGCAAAAAAATGGGTGAGAAGTTGAGCAGGAAGTAGCAAACCTTACCAGTACGCTTTTATGCAATAAAATTAAAAACAGGAAGTGAGGCAATGACCTATGTGGATAGTATTCATGTAATATATGTTTTTAAGCACGAACTCTTAGGAGTTTATTTGTTGTGTTTAAAAACATAGTCTATAAGGAAAATAAGATTCCAAATCTTCCTTATAAAATTATGTTTTTGTAAATGTGCAGCTTGTAATGTTGCATAAACTGATTTTATAAAAGGAGATTTCTTAAAAATGAACAAAATAATAAACTGGAAAAAACAATTTGCTATAATATATGCAGGACAAGCTTTTTCAATATTGGGTTCTGCCGCAGTGCAGTTTGCC
>MWEV01000142.1 GCA_002071245.1 Deltaproteobacteria bacterium ADurb.Bin026 | reverse complement strand
TTTTTTTACCTCCTCAGGCACAATCAATACGAAGGGTTTGTTTGACAATGGGTTTTTTTCCACTACGACGAGTGTTTTGTAAACCTCTTCGAGGTCGATAGAATTCAGAACCTCTTCAGGTGTACCTGTTTTTGTTATCTGTCCATTGTTCATAAGTATAAGTCTATCGCAGTATTCAGATGCCAGATTGAGGTCGTGAAGAATAATGATGACCGTAAGCTGATAATCCTTGTTAAGTCTTTTTATTAAATCCAGGATATTTACCTGGTGGGTAATATCGAGATGCGCTGTGGGTTCATCGAGAAGCAGTATCCATGGCTCTTGGGCAAGAGCACGTGCAATCAAGGAAAGCTGTACCTCGCCACCGCTTATTTCTGACATAAGACTGTTTTGAAGCCTTTCTATGCCTGTCATACTAATTGCGTGCTCTACAACTTCGATATCACTTTCATTTTCAAGAAGTTGCAGGGTTTTATAATGTGGTGTTCTTCCGAGTAAAACGAACTCTTTCACCGTCATCGATACTATTGGCAGATTTTGTGAAACAACCGCCATTTTCTTTGCAATCTCTCTTTTGTCTATGTTGTTTAAATCCCTGCCTTCAAGGAAAATATTGCCTTTTGCTGGTTTTATGATGCGTGTTATAGCCTTAAGCAGCGTTGTTTTGCCGGATCCATTGGGACCTATTATGCAGACAAATTCACCTTTTTTTATATGAAGATTTATTCTGTTGATTATAATCTTTGTTCCGTATCCGCATGATAAATCTGACATTTTTAACATAGATTCAGAAGGATGACCTCTTATTTAATGCGTAAATAAAAATACTTCCACCAATTATGCCGGTAATAACACCTACGGGCAACTCAATAGGGGCAATTACTATCCTTGCGAGCATATCGCAGAAGATCAAAAAACCTGCACCAGCCAAAAACGACGATAAAAGCAGTATCCTGTGATCAAAGCCGACAAACATTCGCATAAAATGAGGAACAATTAAGCCTACAAAACCTATAAGCCCTGTTACGGATACACTGATGCCTGTTAGTATTGAAGCGATAAGGAATAATAATTTTTTCTTTTTTTCTACATCGACACCAAGATGAATCGCTTCTTCTTCGCCAAGGGATAATGCATTCATATCGAGACAAAAAAGATAAGAAAATGCAAGGCATGCCAGCGAAGCAGTAGTTGCTACCCATATCAATACCCAGTTTGGCTCTTCGAGCGAACCCATAATCCAGAAGATGATACCGTGCAAATCCTCAGTTCGTGATATAGCGAGAATTAATATGACCAGAGATGATGAGATAAAACTGATCATTACACCAGTAAGCAATAAGCCCTGTATCATGAAGATGCCCCTTCTTGTATTGATAAAGTAAACCAACAATATAACGAGAAGTGCACCGATAAAACCGGAAAGAGGCATTGCTATATCGGGTATCAACCGGTTTAGTTTCAGGATAATGCAAATAGACGTACCAAGGGCTGCTCCACCTGAAATACCAAGCGTATACGGTTCGACAAGGGGGTTGCGGAACATGCCCTGCAGTATAACGCCCGCGAGGCTTAATGCACCTCCGATAGCAAAACCCAGAATGATGCGGGGTAATCGTATATCAACGAGGATGCTGTATTCGGAAGTTCCTCTGCCATCAAGTAAAATCGATATTATTTTTGTTATGGGGATACCTGCAGAACCGATGCACAACGATAAAGCGCCTGCTGCAACAAGAAATGCAGATGAGATAAGGATTGAAAATGTCCATCGGGATAGCCTGTTTTTCATCTAAAAGTTTCCATCTTGAAAATCCTCATCATGAATGGATCTCGTTCCGATATCTGAAATCAGGGTTTCTCATCCTTTTTATTTAACTATTCCTGGTTGTATTTTTCCAACTATTTCTGTCGTAAGATATTCAGCAAAACTTACCGGCGTAGGGCTGCATATCCTGTAAGGGTCAACAAGGTAGATCCTGTTGTTCCAAACGGCATTGATCATTTTGTATCTATGCCATATTTTTTGTTCGTCTTTGCCTGCAACCCCCATAGTAGCTATGAGAATTATATCAGGGTTTCTTTTGAGCACCTCTTCTCTGCTTATAAGACCAGAACCTGCATTTTTAAAAATATTTATACCTCCAGAAAATTCGATGTAGTCATTAACGAAAGAGTCATCTGTTGCAGCAAAGAGCGGTTTTGCGCCTATCTGTATGAAAACTTTTTGTTTTTGCAGCCCTGATGTCTTTTTTCTGATGTCTGAAACCTTCCTTTTTGAAGCGTTTACTATATGAATAGCCTCCTTCTCTTTTCCGATTGTTTTGCCCAGGGCGAGGAATATTTCACAGAGCCTTTCAAATGTTTTCGGAATATCAAATGTGATTACATTAATGCCTGTATCTCTTAGCTTTTTTATATCTTTTGTGTTTGTATGACTCATGGCGAATACGATATCAGGTTTCAGATTTACAATCTTTTCTACATTTACATCTACTACGGAACCGACTTTTTGTTTGTCCTTTGCCTGGGATGGTCTCTGGCAATATATGGTAACGCCGATAATATTGTCTCCCATCCCAAGAAGATAGAGTCCTTCCGTAATAACTGGGCTGAGCGATATGATGCCGAGGTTATTGGAAGGACTGCCAAATGCCCTGTTTGCTGAAAATGAACCTGTGATGGCAAC
>MWEV01000141.1 GCA_002071245.1 Deltaproteobacteria bacterium ADurb.Bin026 | reverse complement strand
AGGGAAAACTTCCTATTCCTGTGATCAATGTACCTGTTCCTCCTTTTTTAAATTTCTATCAGCATACCATCATACGCCAAATCTATCCGCAATGAAGATGATTCCGAAAATATTTTCAAGTATCTTCTTGTGTCTTCAAGAAACTGGTCAAGCCTTTCATCGTCAAGCGTTGGTTCGTTGTGAAATATACACAGATGTTTTACATTTGCTTTCACACTGAGTTCGACGCCTATGATATTACTCGAGTGTCCCCAGTTTTCTTTGAAAGAAATAGCGTCGATCAATGAATACTGTGCATCAAAAATCAGCAGATCTGCATCCAGGGCAAAATCGATGAAGGGGTAGTTATCATCGTAAGCCTCTTCTTTGTGCTCCGAATCCGTTGAATATACAATGCTTTTTCCGTCTTTCTCAAATCTGTAACCGTACGAGCCTCCTGGATGGTTTTGGGGTATTGTTTTTATATTGACACCTGCAATATTGTAAGTTTTCCCGAGTTCCAGGGTTGTGAAACGGATATCAGCGTTCATGTATTTTAAAGGTACAGGGAAAAATGGAGGTTCCTGTTGGGCTATAAAGGCATCTTCCAGCTTTTCATGGAGTCCATAAATATTAATTTGGTTGCCAGCCATGTATGCAGGCGTAAAAAATGGAAAACCCTGAATGTGGTCCCAGTGAAGATGGGATATAAATAAATTGAATACATTGGGTTTTTGCTGATGCGTCTGACCCATCGTCTTTACGACATGATTACCGAAATCCCTTAGGCCTGTCCCTGCATCACAGATAATATACTCGTTCCCGCCTTCAATTTCTACACATGATGTGTTAGCTCCATAACTTCCTGTCGCAGAAAAAGAAAGGTTTTTGTCCGAAAGGTTATTAAATAAAAACTTTTCTATCTCTTCATCACTATGAAAACTGAGGCCGCTTGCCAATTTGACAACTTTAAAGATCTTTCTTCTAATTGCTTCCGAATCAACCGAAGCAGGTAATGAACCCCTTGTACCCCAGAAAAGCACCCTCATGGTAAACCTCCCTTTATGCAATTCTCATATTCATTTTCCAACAATAAGGGATGATATTACAACTAAAAAATGAACAAGGCAGTTTTATAAAGTCGATATTGTTCGTCTGCGGATGATGTTATAAGTACGAACGAGAAAACGTTGAAACAATTTTGATTAATCGATATAGACAAAAACCTGAAGAATCGCTATAATTGTTTTTATGGGTACAGACAATGTAGTTTTTCTTGAGGTCCTCGAATGGTTTGATGAGACCGGAAAGGTTATTGTCCACAGGATTCCAGAGGGTGGTTCGGGGGAGATAAAATATGGTGCACAACTCATAGTGCGAGAAAACCAGGCGGCGATCTTCTTTTATCAGGGGAGGGCGCTTGATGCGTTTGGCACTGGCAGACATACGCTGACCACTGCAAATATACCGATATTGACTAAGATATTGAGCATCCCGTGGGGCATGAAAAGCCCTCTTCGCGCAGAAGTTTATTTTGTCAGCATGAAGACCTTTACCAATTTCAAATGGGGAACACGCGACCCTGTAGCCTTCAGGGATGATGAACTTGGGCTTATACGACTGAGGGCGTTCGGTGTATTCAATGTCAGGGTATTACAGCCCGTCCTTTTCATAAACACACTTGTGGGCACGCAAGGCATATATAAAACAGAGGAAATCGAAGAATATCTCAGCAATGTGATTGTATCTCGTCTTAATGATTTTCTTGGGGAAAATCTCGATACGATATTTAATCTGCCCGGCAGATATGAATCGATTTCTGAAGGCCTGGTAAAGCAGTTACACGATGATTTTACGCATTACGGATTGGGGTTGGCAAATCTTTACATTAATTCTATAACACCTCCTCAGGATGTGCAGAAGGCAATAGACGACAAAAGCAGACTGAGTGTTTTTGATGATCTAAATAAATTAATGCAGATGAAGGCTGCAATGTCTTTTGAAAAGGCATCTGAAATCCAGGGTGAGGCCGGTGCCGGTCTTGGTATGGGGATGGGATTTATGATGCCTGCGATGTTTGGGGATGCATTAAAGACACGTCAGACACAAAAGGAAGTCATATGGAATGCAATGTGCCCTGATTGTAAACAGCGTGTGCCTGATGATGCCAGGTTTTGTCCATACTGTGGTCACCAGATGCTTGTTTTTCTTCAATGCAGCAAGTGTGGCAAAAACATACCCCCAAATGCGCGTTTTTGCCCAGTATGTGGTAGCCCGACGTCAGAGATGCCTGAGCATGTTAATTGTCCTGCGTGTGGAGCAAAAAATCTCCCAAAATCCGTGTATTGCAATCAGTGTGGCGGAAAAATAGCTTAAAGTGAACGGAAGAACCTGGGAAGTAGAGCATGGCTGTCCCCAATGTGGGGCGCCTGTTATACTTGAAGAAACCGACCGACTTTTTCAATGTCCTTTTTGTAGGGTAAGGCTTTATCTGTCGACCCGTGACTATCTGCATTACTATTTATCGCCACAGAACATTGACGTAGAAGACTTGGTGTATGTTCCTTACTGGCGTTTTAAGGGTATTGTATTTTTTCTTGAATCCTTGCAGGTAGGATCAAAATTTTCAGACGCAACCGCCTTGGCGACCGGATTTAAATATTTTCCATCAACACTCGGGTTACGCCCACAGGCGTTAAGATTGAAGTTCATGACACCTAAAATGAAGGGAATATTTCTCTCATATACTGTTTCTGTTGA
>MWEV01000140.1 GCA_002071245.1 Deltaproteobacteria bacterium ADurb.Bin026 | reverse complement strand
AAGGAAGACCTTGAAAGCGAGATAAAAAAAGATCTGATAAAACATTTTCCCAACGCCACTGTCAGTGTATCACAATACATGCAGGACAACCTCGAAGAGATGACATCAGGAGTTAAAGGTGAGAACGCAGTGAAAATATATGGCGAGGACCTTTATGAACTTGATAAAATTGCCAAAGAAGTAAAGGATAAACTGGAGAAAGTCCCTGACGTCAAGGATGTCGGTATTTACAGGGAACTTGGACAGCCTAATTTTTTAATTGAGGTGAATCGCGAAAACGCTGCTGCAGTGGGCTTAAATGTACAGGATGTGCTTGACATGGTATCTGCTGCATTGGGCGGCAAGATTGTCAGCCAGGTTATCGAAGGAGAGAAAAATTTTGCGCTTCAGGTGAGCTTTCCCTATGAATATAGGCAAGAACCTGCAAGAATAGCGGGTATACCGATAGTCCTTCCTGCTGGTGGAATTGTACCTCTTTCAAGGGTAGCTAAAATCCGTTATGATACCGGAGCTTCTTTTGTTTACAGGGAGAACTACAAGAGATATATTCCCATCAAGTTCAATGTTGATTCAAAAGATCTGGGGGGAACAGTTGAGAAAGCGCAAAAAGAGGTTGAAAAAATAAAACTTCCGGATGGGTATTATATGCAGTGGAGTGGTATGTTCAATGAAATGAAGGAGGCTTTTCAGAGATTTTATATATCAATTCCCATTTCTATCTTCCTTATTATTATTTTGCTTTATATTTTTTATGGAAATATGCGCAATGTATTGCTTACAGTTATTGCTCCCATCTGCACTGTCTTTGGCGGCCTTGTGAGTCTTCTGATAACCGGTCAATCTCTTAGTATATCTGCGATGGTTGGTTTTGTATCAATTATCGGTATTTCCACATTTGATACCTGTATTGTCATAAATCATTATATAGAGGCGTATAAAGAAAACAAAAACAAGGGAAAAGCAACATTTGAAACCATCCGGGAAAAATTCAGATCCATCTTGATGGTCGGGCTTGTAGCTTCTATGGGGCTTGTCCCTGCTGCCTTATCGCATGGTGTCGGCAGTCAGGTGCAAAAACCCCTTGCTATTGTGGTTGTGGGTGGGATGCTGATCGGTACTTGCATTATTCTCCTTATAGTGCCTTTACTTTTCAGATTTGTTCGAGTCAATGAGTAATGGTTTCCTTTTATTATTCATATGAACGGTAGAATTTGATTTTTATTGAATATTTGATAAAAAGGGGGTTGTATGGCACAATTTATCAGGATTAAGCATTATGTGATCAACCTGGATACTCTCACATACATCCGTGTTGAGGAAAACCATATCGATTTTGGTTTTACCTTCCCCACACAAAAACAGGATGGTCAGAACTACATCCGCCTTGAGCGGGGTGTCAATCTGGATGATGCGGAGTTCGAAGAGGTAAAAGATTTTATCCTTGAGCTGCCCGATGCTGACCGTGTTATTCTCGTGTAAGATTAGTTATTTGCACCTTGAACCTCTTCTTCTCTAAACAGCGAAGATTTTAGTTTTTATCGGACCTTTTGTTTGCTTGCATAACTTAAAAAAGTATACTATGCTTTTTATAGGAGTTCCCTCCCTGCCGTTGTCAGGAAAGATACCTTTCCCCACAGGAAAATTGTAAATTGTTATGGAGGTTGGTTGTGCAGAAGCTGAATTTATTTCTGAGAGTTTTTTTGCTTGGGTTGGCGATCTTTATGAGCATACTTGTCAGGCCTGTTTTTGCTGTCCGTCCTTTTGTCACCGATGATGCGCGCGTGGTAGGAGAGCATCAGGGACAGGTCGAAACATCGGTAAGATATTCCAAGGATACTTTTTCAAACCTGAATCTGGCTGCTTTTGGACCTACAGAACGGTCGGAGGTGACAGTCGGTTTCGTCGATGGTTTTCCTCTCGAAAAGGAATCGAACCGAAGTTTTTCGGTAACCGGGCCGCTTATGCAGTTCAAGTACCTCTTCTGGGAGGCAAAACCTAATAGGTATCCTGGAATGGCCATGGCCGCAGGTGCTTCTCCACCCTGGGGTAAAGGTGACTTCAGGCCGGAACAGTGGAATGGGTTTGTCTATGTAGCAATGACAGAATCCATGTTCGATAGGGAGCGGGTGCTTATTCATGCCAACCTTGGCATATCAACCAGCAGCGAGGTTACTGTCGGCACATGGGGATTGGGCACACAAATCCGTATGATAGGTGGGCTGCATGCAATTATGGAAGTTTTTTGCAACGATCCCTACGCAGGGAAGAGCGGGGGTGCGTATCAAGCCGGTTTTCGGCATATAGTAAGCGACAATATCCAGATCGATTTTACCGGCGGGTCAGGGCTTTTCGGAAAAGACCAGATCAACTCTTTTGTGGGAATGGGTTTGAGGATTGTGACAAATAAAATGTGGTAGGTAGAACCTAAACAGGAGATAGAAAAGGCACAAACATACAGGAAAGATTTCCTGAAAAGGAGAATGAAACCATGAGTGATTTGAAACAATACATTGATCGGAGAAAAAAAATAGATAAAGAATTTGCCGAAGGCTATGAAGAAGGTTATGAACAGTTCAAAATCGGGGCAATGCTTCGCCATGCCCGTGAGTCAGTAGGCCTAACACAGGAGGAACTGGCTCTCAAGCTCAACACCAGGAAAACCGCAATTTCAAGAATCGAGAACCATGCGGAAGACATCAAGCTGTCAACCCTTAAACGTTTTGCAGCAGCACTTGGGAAACAATTGCGCTTACAGATTTCTTAACAAAAGTTTGGGGTCATAATGGAAGCGGAGATAATCGGCCGGTCTTTTTATATGTCCAATTGTATTTTTTTCTGAATACATCCTGTCTACTGTTGCCCCGTGATAAAATGTGATTCATGGGAAAAATGTAATTTATAGTTATTCATAGTAATTTGTAGATATTTATTGTGAAGGGGAACCATAACCACTGTGTCATGCCCGAGTGGTTCTATCGGGCA
>MWEV01000139.1 GCA_002071245.1 Deltaproteobacteria bacterium ADurb.Bin026 | reverse complement strand
AAAGACCTTATCATCAGGGGCGGTGAAAACATATTTCCCGCAGAGATCGAAGACGCCTTGAGAAAACACCCAAAGATACAGGACGTTGCAGTACTCGGATACCCTCATCCAAGGCTCGTGGAAATCGTTATGGCGATCATCCAGACAAAGGAAGGACAGACCTTAAACGACGAAGAGGTAATAAATTTTGTCAAAGAAAAAGGTCTTGCCAAGTACAAATGGCCAGAAAAGATGGTTTATACAGCAATCCCGCGTAACCCTGCAGGAAAGATCGAAAAGCCTAAGCTGAGAGACATGTATGTAAAACCTGCGAAAGAGGCGATGGAGGCGGAATTTAAAAAGGGCAACTGATAATAGGTAGCCTTAAATTATCATAATAAAAGCGCCCGTTTAGCGACGGGCGTTTTTATTAAAGACAGGGAAATCATGATAAACAGAAAAAAGAGGGGTATCGTCCTTATTTTTGCAGGCGTTTTACTACCTGCTGCGCTTTTGTATTTTATTACCGGTTATCAGGAGGGCGCAGGTTTTTTCAAAAACCTCTTTGGGATCAAGATACAGGTAAGCCTGTTTAGCAAATATAGGTTTGGGATACCATACCGGTTTTTTGTTGCCCTCGGTGTTATTCTCGTTTTCCTCGGGATAAAAAGTTTTGATATTAAGGGGCTTACGCCGGACAATTCAGAGCATAACGATGGATCAGACAAGAACGACTGACTCGAACAATCAGTGCCTCGCATGCGGATGCACTTGGTTGTTCTTAAGATTGTTGGCGGAATTTTAGTGGGGTAGTTGAGAAAATAGTGAATAAAAACACGCTTTCTGCATATTCACATATTAAAAATCCAAGCCGATTAGATATGACGGAAGGCCTTTCTCAGGGTTTCGTCCTTTATCGGAGAACTAACCAGAGAAACAGCAACAAAGACAACAAAAGAAACAGGCAATGCAACGATCTGTGGATCGATCATTTTCCAGGGCAACCCTGCCAGGGTATCACATTTAAAAATCCACCTGCACAGCCCAAATGCCCTTGAGCCATGTTCATGAAAAAAGAACATCCAGAACAAAGAAACAAAAAAGCCGCTCAAAATACTTGCCTTTGCACCAGCTTTGGTGCCGCCCTTCCAGTAAAGTGCAAAAAGATACGACGGTATGAATGTAGCGCCGCACAGGCCAAAGAAAAATGCTGTTGCAGTAGCCACAACCCCTTCGGGAAGCAAAAGCCCTAATAGTAGCGTTGCAAATATGCCAAAAACTATGCCTATCCTTGTAACTATTGTAGTCTCAGCCACCGATTTTCCCCTGAGCAACGCCTGTTCAAGAATATCTCTGCTTAGAGATGAGCCGGTTGCAAGAAACTGGGAACTGCTCGCGCTCATAGCTGCTGCCATGAGCGTAACGAGGAATAAAGAGGCGAACCACTGTGGATAGAACCTTTCCACATAAAGGGGGATTATCTTGTCTATGTTGCCCTGTACAGACTGAATGGGCAATTCTGTGTAAGCGTTATAGAAAACTACATTTGTAAGCGATCCAACGACATAAGCGGTGCCGGTTGTGAAGAGTATAAAGAGGGCGGTAAAGGGAATAGATCTGTTTAGGTCACGGTCTGATTTCAATGTCATGAACCTTATGTTAAGCTGAGGCTGACCGAGAACACCGATGCCTACCCCCATTATCATTGTTGTGACGACAAACCACCACATCGATGACCCAGCAACAGGCATCGAAGTAAAACCTCTGTGTCCCATTGCCTTGAAGCTTTCAGGGATAAGGGGTGCTAATTCAGTTAATGCCTTATGTGCGCCAACGATACCGCCAGACATGGAATAAGTGGTGACACCGACTATGGTCATCGATACAATCATGATAATGCCCTGAAAAACAGATGTATAAAGTATGCCCTTGAGACCCCCCCAAAGGACATAGCAGGCAATTACCAGTAAAAATCCGAGGAGTGCGGTTGAAAATGGAATGTTCAGGTATACTTCAATAAATCTTGCTATACCAATAAGAATGGCAGCCGTGTATAAGGGCATCAAGACAAGGATGATGATACCAGAAAAACCCTGGACGAACCTTGAATTATAACGTCTTCCGAGGAGTTCGGGGAATGTGTGTGCATCAAGTGCTTTTCCCATCTTCCGTGTTCTTTTTCCAAACATCACAAAGGCAACCCATACGCCAATAATGATGTTGAGAAAGGCCAACCAAGACATGCTGAAACCATAAAGTGCGCTTGCACCGCCAAAACCGATAATTGCTGCTGTGCTTATATAAGTCGCACCATAGCTGAGCGCCATAATTACAGGGTGTACCTGTCTTCCTGCCAAAAGATAGTCGGATACCGTTGTCGTCCTTCTATAGCCGAGATATCCAAGATAAACCGTTACAGCAAGGTATAAAATCGTAAATGTAATTAGATAAAACATCGTGTATGGTTCAGGGAAGTTTTTCTATCAACTCGATTTCTTCTTTTTCCCACCTTATCTCTTCCTTGTAGTCTCCGTACTTTTCTTCCGACCCGCTGCCCCAGTGTATTATGCCATACACTACACAAAAAAGCGCCGAAAGAAAGGTAAACACATAGCCCAAAAAAATTAAAAAATCAGGAAAACCAAGCATTAGTTTAATTGATTAGCATTTAGCTTTTTG
>MWEV01000138.1 GCA_002071245.1 Deltaproteobacteria bacterium ADurb.Bin026 | reverse complement strand
CAAATGCATGTTTTACGATCTTCGCCTTTCCGCCATCGAACCCGACAACATCGAACCGTACTTTTTTATCAAAACACCTGTTTGTTTTCAGGTAGTACATCGCAGATTTTATGATATGTCTTTTCTTTTCCTTATTAACCGCCTCCAAAGAAGTACCGTAAACAGGCGTATTTCTCTTTTTTACCTCTATAAAAACGAGATAGCCACCTTCCTCTGCTATGATATCGATTTCACCAAAATAGCTTCTGAAGTTTTTGTCAAGTATCTTATAGCCTTCTGCCTTCAGAATGCTTATTGCCTTTTCTTCTCCTCGAGTTCCTTCTTCTCTTTTATTGGACAAGGTATTCTTTTACGCCTTTAAATGTCTTCCTGTGTATGGGTGAAACGCCATATCTAATGATCGCCGATCTATGGTCTTTTGTAGGGTACCCTTTATTTTTGGCGAAATTATAATGTGGATAAATTATATGATAAGTCTCCATGATGTTATCCCTTAGCACTTTTGCAACTATGGAGGCACATGCTATAAAAAAACATCTTTTATCACCCTTAACTATTGGCTTGCTCTGTTTAAGGTCTTTTATACCGTAATTTCCATCGACAAGGATAAGTTCTGGCAAAACGCAAGCATCTTCAAATGCCCTTTTCATGGAAAGCAAACTTGCCTGTAGAATGTTTATCCGCTCTATCTCCTCATGTGTGGCAACACCAATCCCGATCCTGTACGCATGTTCCTTAATCCATCCAAAGAGATGTATCCTTTTATTTTCGGGGAGCATCTTGGAATCATTTATCCCGGGAATTTTATCAGGCAATGTTTTCCACACAACACACGATGACACAACAGGGCCAGCAAGAGGCCCCCTTCCCGCCTCATCAATGCCGGCGATTAGTCCTTCAATGTTGCAACAATGCATTAATCTCTTTTTTCTTTTAGCTTGGCGGCCTTGCCCCTTAGATTCCTCAGATAGAACAGTTTCGATCTCCTGACCTTACTCTTACTCATAACCTCAATATTTTCAATCAGTGGTGAATGTTTTGGGAATGTCTTTTCGACACCTATACTATAAGACACCTTCCTAACCGTAAAGGTTGCCCTCGTGTTTCCCCCTCTTTTTCTTATAACAACACCCTCGAAGACCTGAACCCTTTCCTTCTCACCTTCAAAGATTTTCGTATATACCTTGACATTATCTCCTACATTTATCTCGGGTAAATCAAGCCTAATATACTCTTTTTCGAGCAGATCAATTGTTTCGTTCATCTTTGCCTCCTCTTTCGCCAAAAATTCTATCAAGTATTATTCCAAGAGCCACCCTCAGGGATAAATGGTTGTAATCTCCCCTACCCTTTACAGGCAAAAGCATCTTGTCGCATAGTTCAACAGTTGATTCAGTCAATCCCCATCCTGTCCCAAAAAGCAATAGAACCGGTCTTTTCTCTCTGTGTATCAAGTCTTTGAACTCCTGATACCCGATTGCTTTATCGTTGTCCGGCCTTGATGATGTGCCAACAACTAACGGTGCACCCGCTGCGCTTATCTCGTTCAACATCTCTTTTATATTGTCGCACATCTTTATCTTTTCAAGTGCCTTGCTTCTTATCGGGTTGTATGTAGCGCCGTACCCATGTTCCCAATGATGTATCAATCTCTCCATTATCTGCCTCTGTTTTGGAAGAGGAGTTACAATATAGCATAAATCTATATCAAATGTCATGCAACTTCTTGCAATATCATGTATTTCCATATTATTCAAGCTTGTAGCAACAATTTCATGATTTTTGTCATAAGCAGGGTAATGGATGATTGCAACATATATATTACCCAGGGATATCCTCCATGATCTCTCTGATAAATTTATGATCTTCTTCCGTAGGTACAAACTTTTCCATCAAATCAGACCTCTTAAGGATCGTTTTTTTAATCGATTCTTTCCTTCGCCATTTTCTTATTTCTTCATGATTTCCAGATAAGAGTACCGGGGGCACCTCCATGTCTAAAAACTGCGGAGGTCTCGTATACTGAGGGTATTCGAGAAGCCCATCCTTTAAACTCTCATCGCTTGTCGACGCTTCGTTTCCCAATACACCTGGGATGTGCCTTACAATTGCATCAATAAGTACAAGCGCAGGTATTTCCCCTCCTGACAATACATAATCGCCAATCGATATTTCTTCGTCGACAAAAGAGAGTACCCTCTCATCAACCCCTTCGTAACGACCACACATAAGGGATAAATGAGGGTTTCGCGCAAGCCTCAGCGCTGTTTCTTCGTTTAATAATCTGCCCTGGGGGGTAAGCAATATGTGTTTAGGTCTTATGCCATTTGCGTTTACATATTCCATAGCCTTATATATAGGTTCAATCTTCATAACCATGCCAGGACCGCCTCCATAGGGGGTATCATCACATGTCCTATGCACATCGTTTGCAAAATCACGAATATTAACTATGTTGAAGCTAACGAGCCCCTTTTCAACAGCCTTTTTTATAATACTTTCCTGAAAGGGTGATTCGAATATCTTTGGAAAGAGTGTAAGAACCGTAATAATCATAAAAACAGGTCGTCCGCTTTAATCTTTATGGTCGATTTTTCAATGTTTATGTCAACTATGAAACCCTCAACCATGGGAACTAACAGTTCTTTTTCTCCATCCACCACAATTAAATCCTGAGCATTTGTATGCATTATATGCTTTACCGAGCCTATAGGGATATCATCATGACCAACAACATTTAGACCTATTAACTGGTATTCGTAATACTCATTCTCTTTCAAGGAAGGAAGTTGTTCCTGCTTGACAAACAACTCTTGATCTAACATGAAAGATACGGCCTCAAGGCTGTCCAACCCGTGAAATTTAAGGTAAAAAAACCCTCGATAAACGTTTATTTCAGTCGGTCTAAGCCTCATCCAACGATTGTTTGCCTTTTTAACTAAAAAAGAGGTGTATCCGTAAAACACCTCTTTTTCGTCATTGTAATACAGAAATTTTACTTCCCCTTTGATTCCATGGGCTGATACTACTCGCCCAACAGGGATATATTCCATTACAGGTTACTCAATAATTTCAAGAACTGCCCGTTTTCTTACTTTTGTAGAAGCTGCGCTCAGGATGGTCCTCATGGCACGCGCAGTCCTACCCTGTTTCCCTATAACCTTACCGAGGTCTTCTTTAGAAACACTCAGTTCGATAACAGACGTCTTTTCGCCTTCAATTTCAGAAACCTTTACCTGATCAGGGTTATCAACCAATGCCTTTGCAATGAACTCGATCAATTCTTTCAACATGGTTCCACCTCCATAAGTTATTGGGTAATTTCCTTGAGTATTCCTTCCTTTTTAAATATGTTCTCAACAGTCCTTGTGGGCCTTACCCCTTTGCCGTACCACTCCTTGATCTTTTCTTTATCAAGGGTTATTTCGATAGGGTCTGTTATAGGGTTGTATGTTCCAACCTTTTCGATAAACCTCCCATCTCTTTGATACTGACTGTCAGATACAACGATTCTGTAAAAAGGTCTTTTCTTAGCACCATATCGCGACAATCTGAACTTTACCGCCAAAATTTCACCTCCTATCGCATGAATAATTGCTTTGGTAGGCCCTTTGCGCCACCTTTAGCAAATTTCTTAATAAGCTTTTTTGTTTCTGCATATTTACGCAAAAGCTCGTTTACATCCTGAACCTTGGTACCACTGCCTTTCGAGATGCGTACACGTCTATTTCCATCTATAATCTGGGGATATATCCTCTCTTTAACCGTCATTGAGTTGATAATAGCCTCGGTTTTTTTTATATCCCTTTCCGCCTCTGAAAAATTGATTGCACCCTTAAATTTATTGAAGCCGGGAAACATACCTATAATGGACTCAATTGAACCGAGTTTTTTCATCTGTCTAATCTGATCCCTGAAGTCCTCGAGTGTAAATTCGTCCTTTCTGAGTTTCTTTTCAAGGTCTTTTGCCTGTTTTTCATCGAAAACCTCCTGAGCCTTTTCTACAAGAGAGACTATATCACCCATACCGAGTATGCGAGAAACCAGTCTTTCGGGGAAGAAAGGCTCAAGGGCATCAAATTTTTCACCTATTCCAATGAATTTTATAGGCTTACCTGTGACTGCCTTTATTGAAATGGCAGCACCACCCCTTGCATCTCCATCCAGTTTTGTTAAAATAACACCGTCTATATTCAGTTTTTCATTGAACGACTTTGCAATGTTAACCGCATCCTGCCCTGTCATGGCATCGAGGACAAGCAGTGTTTCCCTCGGATTTAGAACCTTCTTCTGCCTTACCAGCTCATCTATCATCTCTTCATTGATATGAAGGCGCCCGGCCGTGTCAACAATCATGGTGTCAAAACCATTTTTCATTGC
>MWEV01000137.1 GCA_002071245.1 Deltaproteobacteria bacterium ADurb.Bin026 | reverse complement strand
CCGGTAACGTCTGCAAGACCTCCTGTTTTAACGAAGGGAAATATCTCAGGAGACGCTATTAATACGTTCATAACCACCCCCTAAATACTGGTTTCTTTGAGATAGGTTGTAGCCTCTTCTGGTGGGGTTGGATTTATATAAAAACCCGTTCCCCACTCAAAACCTGCCATTTTTGTCAATCTCGGAATAATCTCCATATGCCAGTGGTAATGCTGGATTTCACCATTGCCAAAAGGTGCCGTGTGAATCATAAAGTTATAAGGTGGCGAGTTCAGGACCTTGTCGTATTTTTGTAAAATATGCAAAAGAATCTCTGAAATATCATGGTAATTATCGACTTTTTCATGATGCGCAAAATATGGCTCATGTCTTTTTGGTAGGATCCAAATTTCAAACGGAAAGCGAGATGCATAAGGCGAGAGCGCAATAAAATTTTCATTTTCAATGACCACCCTCACATTATCTTCTTTTTCCTCAGCAATAATATCGCAAAATATACATCTGTCTTTGTATCTATAATAAGCAAGACCACCATTGATTTCCTCTAAAACCCTACGAGGCACAATTGGTAGTGCTATAAGCTGAGAATGAGAGTGATCGAGCGAAGCTCCGGCAACTGAGCCATAATTTTTAAAAACCATTACATATTTGAACCTTTTATCTTTCTCCAGATCAATAGTCCTCTCCCTGTATGCCAGAAAAACATTTTGAATGTCCTGAACGCTCATTCCTGACAATGTTTGTCCATGCAAGGGCGTCTCAATAACAATCTCGTGAGCTCCAACACCATTCATTCTGTCGTATAGCCCAACCCCTTCTTTATTAAGATTTCCCTCAATCCTAAGTGCTGGAAATTTATTGGGAACGACCCTTAAGGTCCAGTTTGAACTGTTTGGAGGTGAAAAATCGGGCCTGACAGCATATAATTCGGTTGGCGTCATGTTTTCATTGCCCTGACATAAAGGACACATGCCGGCCTTTGGAGGGGGTGTTTCCTCACCAAAAAAAACCGGTCTCTTGCCTCTTTCAGTTGAAATAATGACCCATCTATCGATAATCGGATCTTTTCTTAACTCTGGCATAATCGTCTCTTTCTCCTGTATGTATGCTTTGACTTGATGCACGTCACATGGTAAGTAATAGCACCATGATCCCGATAAAAGATAACATACCCACCAAGGTCTTTCCAATTATATCAACAAGCATTATCTTTGTAAACGTATTAATTTTTTTGTGGCAAAGGTTTATGTACAGCGGCACTGACAATAGTATTGTCTATAAATCCTATGGACTGATGCCACACGAACTCACACTTGCACTTACCTCCAATCACGAATTGTTGCCGTATAATATATTGACGATCTTCACATCCATGTTTCTCCATGGTGGATATTTTCACCTGTTCGGGAATATGTTGTATATTTGGATTTTTGGCAACAATATCGAAGATGCTATTGGCCACAAAAAATTCATTATTTTTTATTTTCTTTCGGGGATAATAGCTGCCTTATTTCAGTTTCTATATGACCCACAATCAAATATTCCGATGATCGGGGCAAGCGGTGCTGTATCAGGTATATTGGGTGCATACTTGATACTATTTCCTTATGCTAAGGTTAAAACCGTGATGTTTATACTCATCTTTATAAAAGTCGTTGAATTGCCTGCTATACTTTTGCTTTCAATATGGTTTTTTATTCAACTACTTTTTTCAAACGGTGAAGGGATTGCCTGGTACGCCCATATAGGAGGGTTTATCTTCGGGTTACTTTCTATACGACTTTTTCGGCCTACCATTCATCCTATATCAAGCAGAAAGAAAAAAAATGTTTCACGTGAAACATAACTTGATTTCTCATTTATGCATGCACTTCTTATCAATCCATATATATACGATTTTGCAGCATATAACTTTTGGTCTTCACCGATTGGTCTTTTATATATTGGAAGTGTATTAAAAATAAATGGGTTTGATGTCACCCTAATTGACTGTCTTGATGTTGTCGATGAAAAACGTAAATCTGACGGTCGAGCACCGTTCTTAAAAAAAAGAGCAGATAAGCCAGAAGTAATAAAAGATATAAAAAAACACTTCAAAAGGTATGGCATTTCTCACGATGAATTCATCAAAAGGCTTTGTAGTGTAGAAAAACCGGATATCGTTCTGATTACCACAATAATGACATATTGGTATGTCAGCACAAAAGAAGTTTTAGACATCACAAGAGAAATATTCCCATCTTCAAAAATTTTGCTTGGAGGTATTTATCCTTCTCTTTGCTATGAGCATGCAAATGCATCAATGATAAATTCAGATCTGGTCATTAAAAATACCGAAATAGATAAATTTTATAGTTTTCTGGAAGATACTCTTAATATCAAATTATCTTTTAAGCCCTCTATGTACGATTTTGAATCCCTTCCTTTTCCATGCTTTGACCTATACGATAAAATCGATTTCGTTCCCTTAATCACTTCATACGGCTGTGTTTACAGGTGCAAGTTTTGCGCAACCCAATATATGCATCCACAAATCATTAGAAGAAGCGCTGATAATGTAATCAAAGAGATTTGCCACTGGCAAGAGCGTGGTGTTGACAAATTTGT
>MWEV01000136.1 GCA_002071245.1 Deltaproteobacteria bacterium ADurb.Bin026 | reverse complement strand
CCAGCGCCTATTACAAGAATCTTTTTTTGTTTTAACTCGATAAAAATCTTTTTTGCGAGTTCTATTGCCATTGAGCTTATCGATAATGGGTTATAACCGATTTTCGTCTCGGTTCTTATTTTCTTAGCTACATTGAAGGTTTTATGGAAAAGTTTATTTAGAAAAAAACCGGCTGTATTGTTGAATGTTGCAATTCTGTATGCGTCTTTTACCTGTCCAAGTATCTGAGGTTCTCCTATTATCATCGAGTCAAGTCCCGATGCAACAAGAAATAAATGCCTGTACGCATCGTTGTCAATAAAACTGTAAGTATAGTTTTCCAACCACTCGTTTTTTATAGAGAAATATTCGATTAATAAAGTCTCGATCTTGTTTAGATATTCTTCAGGGGTTTCACAACAAAAATATATCTCAGTCCTGTTACAAGTAGACAAGACAACATTTTCATCCAAACCAGAATCCTTAAGCTTTTTTAAGAGACCTGGCAGTTTGTTTTCGGAACAGAACAGCTTTTCTCTAATCTCTATTGGTGCAGTATTGTGATTAAGACCAAATACGATTATATGCATAGCTATACCAAAAATAAGATAATAATTCTAAAAAGTTGGCTGAAGCGGAAAATAAGCTATAAGTAAGAATGAAGTCCTCCTGCAAGGAGATTAACCCCTAAAAAGGTGATTAAAATAAAGAAAAACCCTATTATCATCATATATGCTGTTTTTTTTCCTCTCCAGCCAATTGTAAGCCTGTTATGGATGAGTATTGCATATGTTATCCATACTATAAGCGACCACGTTTCTTTTGGGTCCCAACTCCAATAAGAGCCCCATGCTGTACTTGCCCATATTGAACCGGTAATTATGCCTACGGTTAAAAAAGGAAAACCATATGACATGCACCTATAGTTTATCAAATCAAGTGTTTCAAGTGATGGTAATCTTGCAGATATGGATGGGAATCTCTTTTTTTTAATGCCTCTTTCAACGAAAAGATAAATCAACGATATAAAAAAACCTATAAAGAATATTGCATTGCCGGAAAAGGAGAAAACTGTATGTATGGGGAGCCAATAGCTATCGAGAATCGGAGGTAGTGGTCTGATGTCTGACGGAAATGAAAACGCCCATACCAACATTAAAAATATGACAGGCGTTATAATGCAACCGAGAATCTCTATTCTGTATATTCTTCTGAGATATAAAAAGAAAGCTGTTACACACAGACTTAAAAAAGAAAGCGACTCATATATATTGGTTATGGGTGTGTAGCCTGCATGAAAATACCTCCAAAATATCGATATAAGATGGATACAAAACCCTGAAAATAGCACATAATAACCCACTTTTTCAAACAGTGCCTTGTTCACAACAAGAAAGAGCATATAAGATGCCGTAGACAATAGATAAAACAACAACGACAGATTAAACAATATAACGTTCATCGTATATCGGGGGCAAATTTATTTTTTATTGTGTCCATATCCATGCGAACTATATCGCTTGTATCCATCTTGCTGATTTCAGAAAGTATTCTTCTCCTTTTACCTTTATCATGGATCTTTTCTATGAGAATCTTTCTGAATTCACCTATTTTTTTTGCGTACCTGATATAATCCTTAGATAAAATGGTGCCAATATCCTTTCTCAACCTTTTGGACAGCATTGGAAGTGTTCCGGATGTTGAAATGGCAACAATGATAGATTCTTTTTTTACTATGGATGGCACTATGAAATCGCACAAAACAGGATCATCGACCACATTGACGGGGATATGCAAAGACAAGGCGTCTGTTTTTATTACTTTGTTTATCTCTTTATTGTTGGTAGCCGCAAAGACAAGTATTGCATTGTCGATGTCACCTTTTCTATATTCTCTTGGTACAATCTCTATTTTACCTTTTTTCTGCAAGTTTGAAAGATTTTTTGTGAACAGAGGACTTATAACCTTTACCTTTGTATTAAATTTAAGCAGCATTCTGACTTTTTGTTCTGCAACGGATCCACCGCCGATTACCAAGCAGAGTTTATCGGCTACATTGAAAAAGATCGGGCAGTAGTTGTTTTTAGTCGTCTTTTTGCTCAAGTTATTTTAATAATTGATCTGAAACTTTTTAAACTCGTTTTTAAAGTCTTCCCATTGCACGTCAATACCAGATACAAATGCACCGTCAGGACCCTTTTTACACCATATAGCCATTTTCTTTAAACTTTCTTCATCTCCTTCGCACACTATTTCCACCCCTCCATCCCTCAGATTCTTTACCCAACCGTATATACCGAACTCTTTTGCCTTCGTTAATGTGCTTTGCCTGAAGAAAACGCCCTGGACAATACCGCTAACATATATATGCAATCTCTTCATCGTTGATGTTTTTTGTTGATAAGTCAACCTATTTATTATAAGTAACATAAGGGCCTTATAAAATCAAAACCTTTAATGACCAGGAGAAATCAATATGTATCGAATTGGTATCGACATAGGTTCTGTGAGTGTGAACCTTGTTTTAATGGATGCATCTGGTCGTATTTTAAAAGAAGAGTATATACGCCATAAAGGAAGATCATTAGAAACTGCAAGAGACGCAATCAAAGAGATATCGAATTCATACAAAATCGAGTTCATTTCAACAACAGGAATAGGTGCAAAGATTTTTGCATCGTTGATTGGTGCATCTTTTGTCAATGAAATTGTAGCCTTGTCAAGAAGTTTCAGTAATCTTTATCCTCATGTAAGAAGTGTCATAGACATTGGGGGAGAAGATTCAAAACTCATTGTATTTGAAGATTTGAATAATAGCGGAAAACTCAGGATAAAAGATTTTTCAATGAATGCCTTGTGTGCTGCTGGCACTGGCTCATTTTTAGATCAGCAGGCATCACGGCTAAGATTTACTATTGAAGAGTTTAGCGAGATAGCCCTAAAGTCCAAAAATCCACCGAGAATTGCGGGAAGATGCACGGTATTCGCAAAATCCGATATGATTCACCTTCAGCAGATTGCAACACCCGATTATGAAATTGTTGCGGGTTTGTGTTATGCCCTGGCGAGGAATTTTAAAAGTAATATCGCTAAAGGTAAAGATATCAAAAATCCAGTGGCTTTTATTGGTGGTGTTGCTGCTAATGCGGGTATGAAAAGGGCGATTAAAGATGTTTTTGCGCTTAGCGGGGATGACTTTCTCATACCTGAGCGTTTTACCTCGATGGGCGCTATCGGTGCTGTTTATAAGGTAGTTGACGAGCCATCGCTGAAACATGATTTTATAGGTTTTGAAAAATTAGACGAATATTTGTCTCACAGTGAATTTGATGAAGGGCACGAACCCCTGTCTCTCTCAAAAGAAAATATACACGTTGAATACAATGTTCTGCGTGTATCTAAAAAAACAAACGCCTATCTTGGTGTTGATGTCGGTTCAATAAGCACAAACCTTGTCTTGATTGACGAAAACAATAATGTCCTTGCAAAGAGATATCTTATGACAGAGGGGAGGCCTCTCGAGGCCGTGAAACGCGGTTTGGCGGAATTAAGCGAAGAGATTGGTGATATGGTTGAAATAATAGGTGCAGGAACAACGGGTTCTGGAAGATATTTAATTGCAGATTTTATTGGTGCTGATATTGTCAGAAATGAAATTACTGCCCAGGCAGAAGCGGCAATCCATATTGACCCGACGGTTGATACCATCTTTGAGATTGGCGGTCAGGATTCTAAGTATATAAGCATCGATAACGGTGTAATTGTTGATTTCGAAATGAACAAGGCATGTGCCGCAGGGACAGGTTCGTTCTTAGAAGAACAAGCTGAAAAGCTTGGTATCTCAATAAAAGAGGAATTTGGGAAATTTGCGCTTTCATCAAAAAAACCCGTTAAAATGGGAGAAAGATGTACTGTTTTTATTGAATCTGATCTTGTTCATTATCAGCAGAAAGGAGCAAAAACTGATGACCTTGTAAGTGGACTTTCATATTCAATAGTTGCAAATTATCTGAACAAGGTTGTAGGTGACAAGAGGGTAGGGCACAATATATTCTTTCAGGGGGGCACAGCATTCAACAAGGGAGTTGCAGCGGCATTTGAAAAGGTGTTAAAAAAACCAGTCAGGATCCCTCCTCACCACGATGTAACCGGCGCTATAGGTGTTGCAATTCTTGCTATGAAGGAAAAGACCTGGAACAAGAGCAGTTTTAAAGGGTTTGATTTAAGCAAAAGACATTATGAAATTGAGACATTTGAATGCAAAGGATGCGAAAACCTATGCGAAATTAGAAAGGTGACTGTCGAGAATGAGTCGCCACTTTTTTATGGAAGCAGATGTGAAAAATATGATGTGGTGAGACGTACTGAAAATAACAATACGAGGGATCTTTTCAAGGTCAGGGAAGAAATCCTTCATAATGTTTATGATAAGGTAGTCAAGGATGGTGAACCTATAGGCATACCAAGGATGCTCAATATGCTTGAATTTCTTCCTTTCTGGAAGGCCTTTCTCTCAGAACTTGGCTTTTCAGTTATCCTTTCAGATGCAACAAATAAAAAGATTATAAAACAAGGTGTTGAAAATATTATCGTTGAATCCTGCTTCCCGGTGAAGCTTGCCCATGGACATATCCTTGATCTTTTGAACAAAGGAGTTAAACGAATATTCATTCCAAGTGTAATAAACCTAAAAAATCCTTCAAAACAGGTTGTAAATACATTTTCATGTCCTTATGCACAATCCATCCCTTATACAGTCAAGGCATCCATAGATTTTGAATCTGCAGATGTTAAAATAGATGCTCCCATTGTAT
>MWEV01000135.1 GCA_002071245.1 Deltaproteobacteria bacterium ADurb.Bin026 | reverse complement strand
GCCGGTACCTCCCTATGAATTAAAGCTCGTCCAAACATCATAACCCATTTGCAATAACAGATAAGAAAATACAACAACAGACAACCAATTTACAACAACCAAAAACGTCGGCTCTTATGTACAAAACGATTTATAATTGCAATTTTAAGCATATAGCATGTCATATTTACATTTGAATCTGAGGGAAAAACTGCTATAATAACCTGAAATGAGAATACTTTGTCTTGACGTAGGTGATAAGAATATCGGGATTGCCCTTTCAGATCCAACGTTAAGCATTGCCCAGGCGTTCAAACTTTTCAAACGGAATTCATATAAAAAAGATCTCTTGGAATTGAAACACATAATTGAGGAAAACGATGTGCAAAAAATCGTTATAGGTCTTCCCAAAGATCTAAACGGCGGCATAGGCAAGAGGGCAGAGATGGTCATGGAGTTTGCCGATGGGTTAAAACATTTTATCAATCTGCCTGTTGAATTTTGGGATGAAAGATTCAGTTCGAATGAGGCACACAGAGTCTTTGAGATGGCACAGGTTAGTCACAAAAAGAGAAAACCTTTTATAGACATGATCGCATCGCAGCTTATACTGCAGGGATACTTGGATGCTCAGAAAAAAGGGTAGGCATATTGTTTTAATAACAGCATTTCTGTTTCTTGTGATGCAAACACTTATTTTTGCGAGCATACCAAAGGATACGGATACCGAAACCATAAATGTTTTAGTAAAAAACGGAACAAGCACATACAGTATAGCCAATCTCTTGAAAGATGAAGGTATGATCTATTCGTCAAACCTCTTTCTGTTTATAGCCCTTCTGTCAAACAGCAAGTTGAAGGCCGGGGAATACAATTTAAGTAAAAATATGTCAACAATTGACATATTGAGAAAGCTCGAACACGGTGAGCGCAATATATATGTCTTGAAGATTGTGGAGGGCTTCAATATATTTAATGTTGCAGATATGATGGAACAGGCAGGAATAATGAAAAGGGATCAATTCATCATGCTTGCAAAAAACAGGGAATATCTGAAGAGACTCGGGATCGAGGGTGATTCGCTCGAAGGATATCTTATGCCTGACACTTATTATTATAGCAAGGAAATAGATATTGAAAGATTTATCGAAAAAATTGTACAAAGAACCTTTAAATTGTTTGAAAAACAGGATATAAAGAATATAATGAATGCCAAAGGATTTGATGTGTATAAAACCTTGACGCTTGCTTCGATGATTGAAAAAGAAGCAAAACTTAAGGAAGAAAAGCCTTTGATTTCCGCGGTGTTTCATAATAGGCTGAATAAAGTCATGACCCTCGACTGCGATCCGACAATTATATATGGAACGGGTTCGTTTCAAAGTCCGATCACAAGATCAGACATTGTAACCTACACACCCTACAACACTTATACATTCAAGGGATTGCCAAAGGGACCCATATGTAATCCCGATAAACATTCCATTTTGGCAGCACTTTATCCGGCACCGGTTGATTACCTTTATTTCGTTTCGAGGAATGATGGTACGCATGTCTTTTCAAAAGATATGAAAACGCATAACCATTTTGTGACAATGTATCATAGATCAAAAAACTCAAAAAAACAGTGAGTGAAGGAGGAATGTATGGCGAAAGAAGTAGCAGTAATTGGTGTGGGCCAGAGCTCTTTTGTAAGGGGTTATGAAGGCTCCATCAGGGAATTGGCCTTTGAGGCATTCAGGGAGGCTATGCAGGATGCAGGCATAACAGCAAAAGACGTTGATGCCTCTGTGTTTTGTTCAGCACCTGAGTACGACAAACAAAGGTCGCCAGCGGGTGTTTTGGCTGAATATCTGGGATTGATCCCTCAGCCGACTTTCTACATTGAGACTGTATGCTCATCGAGCAGTTCAGGGGTAAAGGTAGGCTATAGCATGATTAAGGCCGGTCTTCATGATGTAGTGGTTGTCCTCGGTTTTCAGAAGATGTCAGAGATTACATCTGCTGAATCCCAGGAAAGGATGGGACGCGGTGCAGACATTCAATGGGAAGCGCCCTTCGGTACCATGATGCCGGCATATTATGCACTCTATGCGCAGGCATACATGGCAAATAATGGACTGACCCATGATGACCTTATGAATGTAAGAATAAAGTCAGGCACTTACGGTCAAATCAACGAGAGGGCGGTATACCGCAAGGGTGTAAAGGCATCAGATTTCGATTCAAGCAACCCTGATGCAAGAATGGCAGGCGCAGTAGCATGGCCTCTTCGCGTTGGAGACGCCTGTGCAAATGCAGACGGAAGTTCATGCATAATCCTGGCAAATGCAGAGAAGGCAAAGGCATTTTCAAAGAAACCTGTATGGATCCTTGGCATCGGAGCGGCATCCGAAGCAGTAAACATGGCAGCAAGGCCTGATTTTTCAAAGGGTCTCAGCGTTGGATACAACGCAGCCGAACAGGCATACAAGATGGCAGGCATAACAGCAAAAGACGTGAAGGTTGCCGAGGTACATGACTGCTTTACAATTGCTGAAATCATGGCATACGAAGGATTAGGGTTTGCCCCTATGGGTGAAGGCAAACAGTTGATCCGTGAAAAGGCAACATATAAGGAAGGCAGAATACCGGTCAATGTTGATGGCGGTCTTCTTTCAAAAGGACACCCAATCGGTGCAACAGGTGGTTCACAGATGCGTACAATCGTACTCCAGCTTCGTGGTGAAGCCGGTCCAATGCAGGTACCTGGTGAACCGGACATTGGTCTTGTACATAATGTTGGTGGCGTAGGACTTTACGGCAACGTTACTATATTCGGGAGGTAAAAAATGGGTTTTGATAAATTCGGAAGAAAAAGTTTCACCGGTATGACAAAGACGGCAAAATTTGTTGATTTCTTGAATGAAGGGAAGATCGAGGGGACAGTTTGTAAACAATGCGGCGCCAAATATTTTCCACCGAGGTCTGACTGTGCCGCTTGCCTGTCTAAAGATATGGATTGGTTTGATATGCCTAAAAAGGGAACGCTCGAGACATTTACAACAGCTTATTATGCCCCTTTCGGCTTTGAAAAGGATTGCCCTTACACGATGGGTGTAGTGGATTTCGGCAACAACCTGAAGCTGTTTGCAAGGGTCGCTGGAGATTTAAAGCCCGAAGATGTGAAGGTTGGCATGGATGTTTCAATAAAACCCCTCACATATGAAGACGGACAGGTTTCTTTTGAAATAATAAGGGCATAGCTTGAATAAGGTGCAATAGTCAGTGCATGATAGGTAAAATTGCAATAAAAGGCTGCCTCTTTGGGCAGCCTTTTAACTTTATTTAATATGGAGAAAAGATGATAGAAAGGTACACGCTCAAAAGAATGTCAAGGATATGGGAAGAAAACAATAAATTTCAAAAATGGCTCGATATCGAAGTGGCAATATGTGAAGCATATGCAGAACTATCCCTCATTCCAAAAGAAGATTTGCGGGTGATCCAGGAAAAGGCAAACTTTGATACGGACAGGATAAATGAGATTGAAAAACGTACCAGACATGATGTGGTCGCCTTTATCGAATCAGTTTCTGAGTTTGTAGGTCCCTCCTCAAAATACATACACATGGGCATAACATCCTCGGATATTCTTGATACATCTTTCTCTTGTTTACTAACTGAGGCTTCCGACGTCCTTATACATGATATTATGGAATTGATGGCTGTTTTAAAAGAAAAGGCTTACCAGTACAAAAATACCCCTATGATTGGTAGAACCCACGGCATACACGCTGAGCCTATCACCTTTGGCCTTAAGATGGCACACCTTTATGATGAGATGCACAGAAATCTGGAGCGTATGAAGACGGCTAAAGGGCGTGTAAATCACGGTGCCATATCTGGTGCGGTAGGTACATTTGCACACGTACAACCAGCGATCGAAGCATATGTATGCAAAAAATTGGGTCTAAAACCAACGCCTATTTCAACTCAGATAATCCCACGTGATTACTATGCCGAATTTTTCACTACACTTGCCATAATCGGTTCGTCCATTGAGAAGATGGCCCTTGAGATACGGAACCTCCAGCGTACCGAGGTAGGAGAAGCAGAAGAATATTTTCAAAAGGGTCAAACAGGCTCTTCCGCCATGCCCCACAAAAGAAATCCGATAGCCTCAGAGAATCTCTGCGGGCTTGCGAGACTGCTCCGTGGATATGCCATATCAGCACTCGAAAATATACCGCTGTGGCACGAAAGGGATATAAGCCACTCTTCTGTGGAAAGAGTCATCGCGCCGGATGCAACCATTCTCCTTGACTATATGCTCGAACGGGTAAAAAACATGTATAAAAACCTCATTGTCTATCCTGAAAAGATGCTCCAGAACATGGATATGTCAAGGGGGCTTTACCACTCTGAGGCTGTATTGTTAAGCTTAATAAGAAAGGGACTTACACGTCAGGAGGCTTATAAAATCACACAAAGGGTTGCCATGAGGTGTTATGAAAACGGTCTTGATTTTAAGGAAGAGGTAAAAAAAGACGAAGAAATAAGATGTTACCTGAATGAAGCTGAAATAGAAAGCATCATGAGCAATGAGCACTATTTTAAATATGTGGACACGATATTCGATAGGGTGTTTTCAGAACAAACAACCGAAGTCTTTTAATCTTTTTTTGCAGCCTCAATATATTTCATACGCAAATCGTAGAGCATCCCCTCTATCAGTCTGCCTTCATCCTCTGTCAGATTGCCCTTTGTCTTTTCCATAAGCATTTCGATAAGACCTATCGTCTGCTTGGCAAGAGGCAGATTTACATCCTTCTCATTATTGAGTGGATCAGGCAATTCTCCCAGATTGACGAGTACAGATGTGGATAAAGACAGAATGAATGTTGAAAAAGTTAGTTGACCTTCCAT
>MWEV01000134.1 GCA_002071245.1 Deltaproteobacteria bacterium ADurb.Bin026 | reverse complement strand
TAATGCATGATTCATAATTTTTATATTGTTCTGCAATCTCCGGCCAATTTAATGTATAACCGCCCATCTTTTCAGGAGCATATTTCGTTTCTTCCTGAAACCTCAGTCCAATCCCCGAATGCCTTCCATCTGTTCCAAAATTGTTCATTTTTTTTCCTCGACTAATTTTTCTAATAAAACCAAAATATTATACAAAATCAGGATAATTCCAAAAAGATTTACAAACCATGTAGTATAAAATCAATAATACCACGTTTTTTGATCTGATAAAAACAGTACTCGTAAGGCTGAAATACCTCCCCACCCCACTTCTCTTTGAAAAACGCCACCCCCTTGTTTATGCCAAGCCCAAGATTTAAAAAAACCTTCCCTTCCTTTTCTGCAATATTTATAAGTTCCATCAAAAGCAGATCCGATACACCTGGCACCAAGTTTCGGTAATCAACAACATTAAACATATAAAAGGCATATTTTTCACTTGCAAATTCCGCGACATCAAAGGCAATCAACCTGCCGTGTACATCTCTTGCATTTATTACACGGGCGGTTTTTGATGTTGAAACATACGCTGGCATCGAATTAAAAATGTATTTTGTTTCGCTGTTTACATTATGTCCCTTTAGAAATATTGATATGAGTCCTTTATGCTCATCGCTTAAAACAGTTGAGTGTTCTACAATAACCTCACGGGAGGCCCGTTTAACCATATTCTTCACCTTACTCGGAATTTTCAAATCTGCAGGTCTTATTCTGTAGTATCGGTCTGAGACATAACCATATCTTTCACCACCGTATATATCACATGACGGCGCAATAACATCAAGCCTTGCCGGCTTTAATGTCCTGACCGCAACTTCAAGAGTTCTTTTTATATTTTCTTTATTAAATAAGCCTTCGAGCGGATATCCCACAAAGATCAAGGTATCTTCTTTCCTATAACACATACACGAGTCAAACAAATAGGGTTCACCTTTTGACATCGTGATTCCGTAATCCAACACGTGCTCTGGCAGGTATGCATTGGTATTTATATACTCTATATCGCTTTCAGTTATCATATCCGGCATTGTGACACGATATAACCTTCTTTTTCGAGCATCCGTAAAATACCGCCTATATGCGTTGTACCTACAAAAACGCCAGTGCAGCCTCTTTCAACATACGGCATCATCCTTTCAAATAACTTCGGATCCCTTTTCTCAATGATCGACTCACATCTCGTCGGAAAACACAATGTTTCACGTATCATTAATTCATAGTCACCTCTCAGATAAGTTTCTGCATGACGTTTTGCAAAATATTCCCATTTTTTTGCGCAGTTAAAAAAATTTACTATGCCTTCGAACGGAATCCCATTCAGGGCAGCAATTTGTTCTTCAATGGTCTCAAGGTAGTAAATCTCTTTTCCCATTTGCCGTGCAACATCAAGTGCCTCGAGATCAACGGAGTATGTCCATCCCCTTTTACCAAGAAAGTATGACCATATCTTGAAAAATGCCATCCAGCCTTTCAGACCATCGATCTCCCTTTTAAGTATATCCTCAGTTTTTTTATGGAAAAGATCAACGAAGGGCACGGATGAACTTGAACGGGATACATCAAGTTCTTTATTCAGAAAAGAAATGACCTCTGAGGGCAATGCATCGTATAATGACGGTAAAGCACCCTTTTCCAATGCATCCTGTCTCACTGCATCCATATTCGACTCATCAAGCGGTCCTTCGATCAAAACAATATCTATTTTATCCATCAATCGCCTAAGAGACTTCTTTACGCTGTAAGGAAAAAAATGCGCAGTTCCAACGAGAAAACTCTCCTTCTCGTTTTTTGTTATTTTCCAAAGCATTTTCAAAGCCTTGTCTTTAGAAATAAAAAAGACCATATTTAATCCTTCTTTTCATGGCTTTAGCTCAAGGGGATCGATGAATGGAAAAATCCGAAATCGTGTCTTTGCGTATTCACAAAATTCATACCTCATATATGGAATACCACCCCATTTTTTCTTAAACCTCACGATTCCGCTGTTCACACCAAGTCCTAAGTTTATGCAACCTTTCATCTGCTCCTTTGCAACATTAATCAACTCAAAAAAGAGCACATCAGAGGCGTGTGAAATATAATGCCTTTTAGAATGGCAACCAAGCAGATATGAAATGAAACGTTTTGCTGCAAGCTCCAAAATGTAAAATGCAACAAGCCTCCCTTCGCTGTCTTTTGCATTCAAAACAAGCGCTGTATCAGATTTTCTCACATAGTCTGTCATACTCAAATATAACTTTTCTATGCGTTCGTCAGGTTTCACGCGCTCAAGCATTTCATTTATAAGCATCGTATGTCCTTCGTCTATCACGCGCCCCCTTTCAACTTCCACAACACTCAATGTCTTTTCAACCTCTCTTCTCAGCGACCCTTTGATGTGGAATTTTTCTAGAGGAAGGATGAAATATTCATCAGACGAACTATTTGTAGACCTTTTTAAAAAGACTTCTGGCAATTGAGGCGCAGCCATACGAAAATATTTACATGGTATTGATTTCATAAGTGATTTTACAAACCCTTCGAAATGATTCAATGAGAATTCTTCTTTTAAAGGATAACCAATGAGGATCGCAAGATCATCTTTTATGTAGTAAACGTAGTCGTCGGCGAGAAAAGGCTCACCCTTTGACAGGATGGACATAAGGCTAACAATATGTTCAGGGATATAGGCATTCTCGAAAATGTAAATTTCTTCATCTTGCGTTAACATCGTGCCTTTTTCTGACCTCTTTTCAATGGCTTTTCAAGCTTCGGGTCAATTTTTCAGGCCTTAAACTCCCATCTGTAGCTGATAAAGATGTTTTAAACAATGCAGACACAGAAATCAAGCATGAAAACTCGAATGAAAACCTCTTCAGACAGCCTTGATACAACGAAGACTTCTGGGGAAAAAATTATTTTGCAATAATGTTGTTGGGTCGTTTCTAATAATCAAAGAAAAAACATCTTGCATCAAACTAAATGTATATGATAGAAAAAATACCATAAAATTGAGTTTAACCTTCAAGGGAAGTGAAGTGAAAATCTTCTGCTGTCCCGCAACTGTGATGGGCATTAAGGCAAAACACAGGCAAATGCCAGCCACTGTTTCTTAAAATGGAACGGGAAGGCGTGTGAGCCACATCCCTAAGTCAGGAAACCTTGGGTTAAATCTTTAACTGCTCGATCCTTACGAGGCATAAGGAGGTACTTTATGAAGCCAGAAACATCCTGATTCACTCTTTTTCATCATCTCAACAAAAATATTCTCAACAAACACATGATGAAAGGAGGACAAATGCGTTCAATAAACACATTAACAATTTGCTTTATCTTATTGTTTTTACTACCATATCTTGCATCAGCCCAGCAGGGTCCATACAAACTCGACGAGGTAGTCGTGACCGCATCCAGAATACCTACACCCCTTGTAGATGCCCCTGCAAATGTCTCTATAATCACCGACAAGGATATTGAAGAGATGGGTGCAACAAGCATAACTGATATATTCAAACAAGAGCCGGGCGTCTTTACCACAAATCTTCTCAACAATCCCAAGCAATTGCAGGTGGATATACGCGGCTCAGGCGAAACAGCACCGTCGAATGTTCTGTTTCTCATAGACGGCAGGAGGATAAACAGCATCGATATGTCAGGCGCTGATCTGTCACAGATATCGCTCGAAATGATCGAGAGGGTGGAGATATATCGTGGACCTGCAACAGTGCTATTTGGCGACAATGCCATTACAGGCGTCATCAACTTCATTTTGAAAAAAGGAAAAGGGAAACCCAAAGTAAGCGCAGGATTGTTAGCAGGCAGTGATGGCATGTTTGCGCCAAAATTGAGCGTATCAGGAAAACAGGATAAACTCGCATACTATGTACTTGTCTCATCATACGATACAGAAGGCTATAGGCACAACAACTCCATTTTTATGAAAGATATATTTGGCAGCTTCATTTTTGACGCCTTCAAAAACCTCTCGATCTCTTTGAAGACAGGTCACCACCGTGATACAAGCGGCATGTCAGGCGCCTTATCGTTTGCTGACCTAACCACCGGCAGATACGGCAGGACAGATTCTAAAACCCCAGATGATTCGTCAAATACAGAGGATAATTTCGTTGACCTCGGCGCAGACATAAAATTTGGGGACAACATAACCTTTTCTGTCAACGGTTCATACAGACTGCGTCACAGCAGTTCTACCTATATATCCTCCAACTGGTACTCAATGAGGACATTTGAAACATACGGTGTTACGCCTAAGATATCTGTAAATACACCGCTTTTGGGTTTCAAAAATACATTCGTAGCAGGTTTTGATTACTACAGGTATCCAACAAAAAGTTCAGATTTTTCGCCAGGCATATGGGCAACCGACTCAACGACAAAGATAAATAAAACCGACTACGCCTTTTATATCAATGATGAAATCTCGCCCATAAAAAACCTTTTCTTGAATTTTGGTTACAGAACACAAAAGTCTTCGTGGGATGTCAAGTATACCGATAATTTGGGGGTCACAGCCTCAGTTGATGACACAGTAAATGACAAAAATGATGCATTCAGGATATCTGCAAACTATCTTATAGGTAAAAATGGCAATGCCTTCATAACATATGCAAAGGGTTTCAGGACACCCGCAACAGATGAATTGTTCAATGTTTTTACCGTTCCACCCATCAATCAAAACTTAAAGACCCAACAGGCAAAAGAGGTTGACGCAGGTATAAGGTACAATATCACTGATTGGATAGGCGGCAGTCTAACATATTTTAATTCAAAGACTGATAATGAAATCTATTATGACCCCTTCACATTTGCAAACGGCAATTACGACAAAACCAAACGGGAAGGTATTGAGGCCGCTATCTATCTAACACTTATGAAGGGTTTGAACTTAAACCTTTTGTATTCATATACTGATGCAAGGTTTGACGGGGGCGCTTACGACGGCAATACCATACCGCTTGTACCAAAAAACAAATTCTCCAGTAAGCTGACATATATATGGAACGATTTAACCACAAACGTTATCCTCACATATTTTGGAAATCGATATATGATAAGCGACCAGAAAAATCAACTTCCAACACTTCCAGGGGTAACAACCATTGACATAAATATAAAATATGTACTCAAGGGATTGGAAACGATTTTTGGCGTGAAAAACATAACAGGCAAACAATACAGCGAATATGGTGTGGCAAGCTACCCATTTGGTCAGCCCCCAACAGGCAACTTCTATCCATCACCAGAAAGACAGTTCTTCTTCGGATTGTCCTATTCATACTGAAAATGAGGAATAAATTGCTTAAGGGGAAAAAACGTTCGTTAAAGGGGGTAAAACA
>MWEV01000133.1 GCA_002071245.1 Deltaproteobacteria bacterium ADurb.Bin026 | reverse complement strand
CAGATGTTGATCTGTGGTAATGTTTGAAGGCTATGCTCAGCGTATAGCAACCCCTCCAACTATAGGGTCAACGATATTTCGTTCCTTTATAATTTCAACCATTCTATCGTTCAGTTTAATGCCCTTTGGAAGTATTTTTATCCCTGAGACTGAATAGACATCTTCTTCCAAGACCATCCCTGATTTCAATTCTTCGATCGATATCTTTTTTGAGGTAATTGCAGCCCCTCTCTTTTTATCTGATAGATAATTGATGAGATGTGTCGTGATGTAAGGATCAAGTAATGTACCTATAGCCTCTCTTATTTTTGCAATGGTGTCCTGAAATGAATGACCCATCATGAATAACTCTTCCTGAAGGTTGATAGCCCTTAAAATCCTTGCCCCAATACTGATCTCTTCTTTCATAAGGCCGTCAGGTGTTCCTGAACCATCATAATTTTCCAATAGGTGGCCCACATCGTAGGCCGCATCCTTATAACCGGTAATTGTAGACAAAATCAACGAGCCTACCAGAGGGAACTGACGGTATATCTCGATTTCTTTTTGTGTCAGATGTCTTAAATCAGCTTTGGCAATCTTTTCAGGAAGACCTATTTTACCGATTTCGTGTAAAGTTGCTGCGAACAGTATTATTTTTGATTTTTCTGTATCAAGCCCAAGCTCCTTTGCAATATATTCTGCAATCGCCCTTGAATCATCGGCTCTTTTGCTTGAGCCAGGAATGTGTATTTCGAGAATCTTGAGCAGGACACCGACTAATTGTTTGACGTTTCTTTCGAGTTGTTCGTTTGCTGCCTGAAGTTTTTGTTTTTCTTTAATAAGATCGTTTTGTAATGTTTTTATTTTGAGAAATGCCTTGACTTTACCAAGCAAGACCTTTGCAGATATGCTTTTTTCTATATAATCATCTATGCCTTGCTCGAGACCATTAATCTTTTTTGATATATCGGTTTCAGCGGTAAGGAGAATAAAGATTGAGCTTGAGATCTCTGCGTCATTTCTTACCTGACGACAAAATTCAATGCCATCTGTTCCAGGCATGTAATAATCACTGATAATGATATCAGGTATGATTTCCCTTGCAATCTTAATGGCTTTTTCAGCATTGTCAGCCTGATAAACACTGTATGTCTGTTCTTTTGACAGCAATGCGCAAAGCAGTGACAGCGTTGTTGGGCTGTCGTCCACGATAAGTATTTTGTAATTTTTAATATCGTTCATGTTGAATCCTATTTTGTCTGCTGCTGAGTTTTATCTGTTGAAGGTTGTTTTGGTATTGCTACAATGATGTTGACCCTTCTGTTTGAAAAATCGTTAGGCTTATCAGGGTGCTTGAGAAACATATCTGCATATCCCCTTATCTCCCTGACCTGATCCCTTTTTAAGCCGTTTTCGATTAGGAGTATCCTTGCAGAGTTTGCCCTGTCTGCACTTAACTCCCAGTTTGAGTATCCTGGGGTTACATAAGGCATTGCATCGGTATGTCCTTCAATAATGACCTTGTTTGATAGCTTTCCTATCTCTCCTCCGATAATTTTTAATAATTTTACTGTTTCCGGTTTTACCTTTGCGCTCCCAACATCGAAGAATAAACCCTCTTTATTTTCAATAAGTTCAATCTTCATACCATCTTCTGTGACACTGATCTTTATTTTATCTTTAAATTTTTCAAATGACGTGACTGATGAAATAGCCTTTTCAATCTTTGCACTTTCAATCTTCAACTTTTCCATTTCACGGTTTGTCAAGTCTGTTTGTGTCTGCAATGTCTGCAATGCCTTTGAAAGTGGTTGTTTTTCCTCCTGTTTTGGGAAAAGCACAGGCGCCGGCGGAGAACTCGACAGGGCGGCATGTATCCCGCTTCCGCCTGTAAAGACTGTCGGATCTTTAAAATATGCCGAGATAGCCTGTTTTACTGCATTGTTCTGACCAACTATCCATAAAACAATGAATAGAGCCATCATGGCAGTTACAAAGTCAGCGTATGCCACCTTCCATGCACCTCCATGGTGTCCGCCGTGCCCCTTTTTCTTTACAACTATTCTGATTGGTATCTGATGTTTGTCTTCGCTCATTTCGTCTCTTTAACGTATGATTCCATCTCCTGGAAAGAGGGGCGGAAATCGCTCGATATCGACCTGCGTGCGAATTCAACCGCGACAATAGGATTCAAGCCTTTTGCAGAGCATATTATGCCAGATTTGATTACATTAAAAACACCAGTTTCGTCGTCATTGGCAAGGTCCATATTTGTTGCAAGCGGCTGGATAAAACCGTATGATGCAAAAATACCGAGAAATGTACCTACAAGCGCGGCTGCGACCTTGTGCCCGATCTCCTCGGGCGGACCGTTTATCGCCTGCATTGTTATCACTATTCCAAGCACGGCAGCTACAATACCCAAGCCTGGCAAGGAATCTCCTATCTTTTGGAGGATCATGCCAGGTTTTGTACCTTCTGCATGGTGTAACTCAATGTCTGAATCCATCAGTATTTC
>MWEV01000132.1 GCA_002071245.1 Deltaproteobacteria bacterium ADurb.Bin026 | reverse complement strand
AGGAGAGAAAAATGGTAAAACCAGCATTAAGAGTTGAAAAAATACCCCCCTATCTTTTTGCGAGAATTGATAAGAAAAAGACAGAGGCAAAAAGCAGAGGGATAGATTTGATAGATTTCGGCATCGGTGACCCAGATATACCAACACCTAAAAATATTATTGAAAAGATGAAAGAGGCTATTTATGACCCGAAAAACCACCGCTACCCAAGCTATGAGGGTATGCTTGAGTTCAGGCAGGCAGTTTCAGAGTGGTATAAAAAGAGATTTGAAGTGACATTGGACCCAAAAGATGAGGTTGTAACATTGATTGGTTCTAAGGAAGGCATCGCACATATGCCTTGGGCTTATGTAGAAAACGGGGATATTGCCCTGGTGCCTTCTCCCGGGTATCCTGTATATAAAATCATGACCATTCTTGCTGGTGGCAACCCTTATATCATGCCTCTAAAAGAAGAAAACGGTTTTTTACCAAGGTTTGATCTGATTCCCGAAGATATTCTATACAAAGCCAAAATCATGTTCATCAATTATCCTAACAACCCCACTGGCGCTCATGCAAAGGATGACTTCTTCGAAAATACCCTTAAAATTGCCGAAAAGTACAATATTCTGATATGTCATGATGCGGCATACAGTGAAATCGCTTACGATGGATATAAACCGAGAAGTATACTCGAATTCGACAAGGATAAGAAATACTCCGTAGAGTTTCATTCTCTTTCTAAAACCTATTGTATGACTGGATGGAGAATAGGTTTTGCAGTGGGTAACAAGGATGCTATATACAATCTTGGAAAATTAAAAACCAATGTGGATTCAGGTGTTTTTCAGGCTATCCAAGTGGCGGGCATCGAGGCGTTAACAGGAAGCCAAAACTCTGTTGAAGATATCAAAAAGATATTTCAACGTCGTAGGGATGCTGTGGTTGAAGGATTGAAAACAGTCGGTATAAACGTTACTAAGCCGCTCGCGACGTTCTATATTTGGGCAAAGGTTCCAGAAGGTTATACGTCTGCTGACTTCTGCGAAAAACTCATCGAGGAGACTGGGATAGTAGTGACACCCGGTAGTGGTTTTGGCGACGAAGGAGAAGGCTACTTCAGGATTGCAATTACAATTGATGAAGACCGTATTGATGAAGCGATAAAAAGGCTTAAGTCGCTAAAAATCTGACATTAATTCGATACAGCATAGATAATATTTAGAGTCTGCTGATACGCTGCGGTTCGATATTTGTGGTCTGGCGCTATCTTCCCCCCACAACAATCTCTGGTATTCTAAGTGTTGGCTGAGCATCTGACACAGGAACGCCTTGACCATCCTTACCACATGTTCCTATTCCAAATTCTAAATCATTTCCCAGCATGTCTATCTCTTCGAGCACCTTAAGGCCATTACCCATAAGCGTTGCATTTTTGATCATCGGGCCTATACCGCCTCTTTCAATAATATATCCCTCCTGAATTTCGAAAACAAAATCACCCCTTACTGTATCCACCTGACCTCCGCCCATTTTTACAACATAAATGCCATTGTCAACTGAGGCAATAATCCTTTCGGGGTTATCGGTACCAGGTAAGATCATGGTATTGCTCATCCTCGGTATTGGTCTGTGCCTGAAAGATTCTCTACGCCCATTACCTGTTGATTTTGTTTCATATTTCATGGCATAAAACCGGTCATACATATAATTTTTCAAAATGCCGTTCTCAACGAGTACGGTTCTCTCTGAAGGTGTTCCCTCGTCATCAAAGGCATATGTTCCACGCATATTTGGTATTGACGCATCATCAACAACACAGATCAGATCAGATGCAACCTTTTTATTAAGCAAACCCTTGTAGCACGACAACCCTTCCATTGCAAGATCAGATTCGAGTCCATGACCAATGGCTTCATGGATCATTGTGCCTCCAGCTTCTGATGCAAGTACAACGGTTTTCAAACCCATAGGCGCCTCTTTTGCATCCAGTAGTCCCGTAAGCCTTTTAACCGTCTTTGTTACAATGTTTTCAAGTCTTTCATCTGTAAGAAACTCAAAACCATAAAAACCTCCAATTGCATCATACGAGGTCTGCATCTCTGTTTTGTCTTCACCTACAACAAATATGCTAAAGACAATCTGATCTCTTTCATCGTCTATTAATTCGTTATCACTGTTGTGGATTGTTATCTTTTGTTTTGTATCCCTGTATATTATTCTAACCTGCTTTATCCTCTTTTCAAGATTTCTTGCCTGTCTATCTGCTCGTTGTACCATCTCAAGCTTTCTTTTTACTTCAACTTCCTGTGGTTCAATACCCAAAGAAAACGGATATTTGGCTTTTTTCCTCGAAGCCTCTCTTATATACAATTCTTTGTTTTCATCTGCCGATACATTAAGCACTCTCGATAGATGGATAAGTTCATCTTCCTCAAATGAATTCGTAGATGCAAAAAAGGATTTCCAAGGGATTATCAACCTGAGTCCTACCCCTTTGTCCATGCCCTGCTCTATCTTTTCAAACCTTGATGATTCGAGTTGAATATGGTTATATGTCTTTTCTTCAATAAAAATATCACCGTAAACGCCGTTTCCTCTCATTAAATATTTTAAGACCTTACCACTATCAAACATGTATTACCTCATTAAATTCAACACCATAATTTGCCATATCTTTTATAATCATATATAGATCATGCTCGAAAAACCCTGAATATAATACCTCTATCACTCCCTGGCTACCATCGAGCACAGAAAAAATACCGATATCCTCGTAGGATTCAAGAACCGATTTAAAAAAACCAATACCATCTCTGTTAATTATGAATCTTTTAGTCTTTTCCACATTTACCTGCTTTCAAGCATCTCAATAAAGGCCTCGAGTCTCAACTTTGTCCTTGCATCGATTTTTTTTGGTATATCCCCTTCTATAGTGATTACGGGAATATCAAGCACATCCCTTAAGATTACATCATCCAGAACCCTGTGACAAAATGCTTGTACATAGTGTACCAGACCTTTGATGCTACGCCTTTCTATCTCCTTTTTTATATCCTCAAGCCTGTGAAATATTCCATAAGGATATGTATAATCGAGATATCTTTTTACAATATTTTTTGAAGACTGAGGAAACGCGTACTGTCTTTGTGTTTCATTGTAGACCACATGTGCACCGATAGATTCACAAAATTCATATAAATCAAGCAGGATTGGCGGTACCCCGATGTATCCGATGTTTAGGCCTTTTATTTTCTTTCTCGACCTGACACCTTTTATAAATTCCTCTGTCATTGATTTATAATTCTTATAATCACCAAGCATATCAGATGCGCATACCAACCAGATATGATTCTCATGCCCGGTAACAACCTTATCATGCCATGTCATTCTATCTATTAACCCAAGATTCGTTCTAACCAGTTTTATCTCTTTTTCGACTTCAGCCAATCTTCCAACATCAACTGATAATTCATCCATCAGTTTTCGAATCTCTTTTTTGAGAATCTTTCTGTCGCGGTCATATGGGTACGCAAATGGGATTACACGTATACCCTTGTATCTCAAAATTTCCAAAAGTGCAAGCGCATTGCTGCAATCGCCCTCGATCACAGAAATCACAGTATCTATTTGTGATTCCATTACAACGCCATATATACCTTTTACCCAGTTACACATGCTTTTTGGAAAACCATCCCTCTCTGCCCTTTCTATATAACGCAAAGGATTGGAATCGGTTATGAATACGTTATTCAAATCGCAGGGTCTGTATTCTGATGCAAAAATGACCTCAACAGGTATGGTTGTTGTGAATCCAATGACTTTTTTGTTCATGCCTTTATAAGCCTTGTTGAGAGTTTAAAGATTTCCGGCTGGGGATACCTTTTTGCGTTCACCCCTCACGAAGATACTTATAACATAAAGTAAAATTACCAAAAATATCAATACAGCCGGAACTCTGTAACTGTTCAAATCCGAAAAGTTCAGTTTCAATATGCCATTGCCCTTGAAATTATGCAAAAACACTATAAAAAATGATGTCGACCAGAATCGCAAAATCCTTGACACCTCGTTTCGACTGATACGTTTTTTTGAAAAACCTGAAAATATGTCCTTAAGGTAGGTAGCAAAGTAAGAATCCGGAAAAACCTGTGGCACATCAAGCAAATATTCTATGTATGGTTCATTGTGAGTATCTACAAGGAATTTTTCCTCTTTTCTCAGGGTTGACCCGTAAACCCAGAAAAAAAGGAACGGATATATCAGTAAAAGATATGGGTTTCCACTCAAAAGGCAAAAACTCACATCTATGATATAATTTGCCATATAGTAGGGATGCCTTACTATGCCGTATATACCGTTATTACACATAACGACATTTCTGATTAATTGTCCCTTTGTCAGATAATGAACAAAACAGCCAATAGTAAGCAGGCAAAAAGAGATAATAATTTCAGTTACGCTTATATCGTAAATGATTACGGACAGGTAACACAATAATCTTATCAAATTTCGTAAATTGCTTCTCGTTATCAAGCGTTAATATTCCCTGTTTTTTTATTTCGAGAAAAATATTACTTTATTATAAAAATTATAAAGGCTGTTTGTTTATCATCCGAAAATTAAAGATGAAAATAAAATATTTGCGGTGTTTTGTCAATCGTTTTAAACATGGTGGCAGAAAAGGTCAGCACAGTTGATTTTTACTTGACTCCGATGTATCCTGTTAATATAGTACTGCCTTGATAAATGTGAAAAAGGATGCCATAAATACAAATTTCCCTGAAAAAAAGTGGTTGCCTCTGGATTGGCTATATCTTGCAGGAATAATATTTGCAAGTGCATTGCTTACAATGTCAGGGCTCTCTGTAAGGTCGCTGTGGGGCTCGGAAGGACGTTGGGCGGAAATTGCAAGGGAAATGCTCTTTTCAGGAAATTATTTTCTTCCCACAATCAATGGTTATCTGTATTTTGACAAGCCTCTGTTGAGTTATTGGGCGATCATCCCCTTCTCCATAAACGGAACCGTAACAGAAATCTCGGCTCGTATGCCCGGCGCTATGGCTGGAATCGGTGCAATCGTAATTACATTCATAATAGGACGTCGTCTTTTCGAAAGTAGAACAGGCATTATTTCTTCGGCATTACTTTTAACATCAGCAATGTTTGTGTTTTGGTCTCGTACTGCATCCGCTGAAACAATAAATGTTTTTGCGATATGGTTATCTTTTTTATTTTTTATCTGCGGCGCAAATAGCGGCTCTACGCTTTATGTTGTATTGCTATTCAGCGTCAGCGCGGTCTCTTCGTTTTGTAAAGGCCCTGTGGCGCCAGCCGTGGTATTTTTTTCTATCACTTTTTACAGTATATTTGAAACTATATTAGAGCTAAGACAGAATAAACTCACGCTCTCTGAGTTAAAAAAGGTCTTTTTTTCAAAATTCCGTTGGATTTTATCATTGCAGGGTTTAGCCGGGGTTTTAACCGGTATTGTTATCTTTATAACCCTGCTTTTGTTGCCTGTGATAACAACGGGTTCATGGTCTTCTGCAGAATTGATGTGGAAAGAAAATGTACAAAGATTTTTTCAACCTTTTGATCATATAGAACCTTTTTATATTTATTTCAAGTATGTCCCTGTCTTTTTCGCACCATGGACACTTTTTTTGATTGTATCACTTTTTTGCTTAAGCGGTTCTTCAAGAAAACCTGCCGAACGTTTTGTTCTGTTTATCACGCTGGGCATATTTGTGTTCTTCACCATTTCAGGTTCACGCCGAAGCTATTATATTCTTCCCATTTTGCCAGGATTAGCACTGCTTACAGGAAAGACGATATCAGACTGGATTGGACATTTTGAACAATATGGTGAGAGGGCACTGAAATGGTCAATGACACTTGTGTGTTCCATATTTATACTGGGTGGAATATGTTTAATATATGCGTTTTTTGACACACGAATCCCTTCACATCCTTCTCAATTGGCTATAGGTGTTCTCGTAATTATTTCATGCATATACACCATGGTGCTTTTTAAGAGAAAGATGGGTGCCAAAGGTATTTTATTTTTGATTTCCATTGTATTCATTATCGAGCTATGGATATTTAATGTCGGCATGGCAGTTGCGGAGCAAAAAAGAACCTTGCGGCCCTTTGCAACAAAAACAGCAGAGTACCTGAAGGATGTCAGCGATGAAAGGATCTCCATTTATCAGGGTTATGATTCGATATTTATTTTTTACCTGAATCGTAAACCTTTAAAAATGCTTTCCTCAGTAGAGGATATAAGGTCATTTCAAAAGATGCACAAAAATGGTTTTTTAATCGGGAATCTGACGTTGATCAATAAATTCATGGAATCAGGTGAGGTTAAGGGTATTTCTTTGATATATGCAGAAAAAGGGGTCATAAACAAACATGGAGATAATTTAGCGTTATTTTCCTTGAATAAATAGGTCATTCTGTTTTGAATTCAGAAACATATACATCTTCTTGAAACCATGTGGTTCGATCTCTTCAGCCCGAATGTTTGCCGAAAAGCCCATATATTTATAAAGAATTGCTATTCTGTCTGCACCGTATCTATCAGAAAGGCTATTTTTCATATATTTTCGTTTGTGCTTAAAGCAGAGTCTTACAAATTCGACCAGGTCTTCATCTATTTTTAGTTCATCTTCTTTGAATATAATTGAAATTAGGGCACTTTCTACCTTTGGTGGAGGTATGAAAACCGTTGGTTTCAAGGTAAAAAGCATTCTCACATCAGACAATATCTGCAGATTCACAGATAATGCGCCATATGTACGTCGATGGGTTGTGCTGACAATACGTTCTGCAATCTCTTTTTGAACGGTCAGATATGCGCTTTCAATTACCCCCCTTTCTCTGATCAATTTAAATAGTATCGGACCCGTAATCTTATAGGGGATGTTGCCTATCACCTTAATTTTTCTATTGTCTATAAATTGTGAAAGCGAGATGTCGAGAAAATCATCATATATAACCTTCACATTTCGATATGTCTTCTCAACATCATCAAGGTACGGTTTTAATGAGCCGTCTATTTCTATTGCATATACAAGCCCTGCCCTTTCTGCTATGCAATGCGTGAGGTCCCCTTGTCCTGGCCCAATTTCAACAACAACATCGTCCCTACAGATCGATGTTAATGAAACAATTTTATCAAGGATGTTTCGATCTTTTATAAGGTGCTGTGAAAGTCCTTTCTTGAGCATAATTTATCAGGACATTGCCATCCTTGAGTAACCTCTTATGTCAAGCGATGAAACGATGCCCTTTTTATAATAATTGTACCCTGTAACAGCTATCATGGCACCGTTGTCTGTGCAAAATTGTGTAGAGGAAAACCTTACATCAAGATTGCTCGTGGCAGCCTTCTCAGAAAAAACCTCTCGAAGTCTTTTGTTTGCTGCAACTCCACCGCCAACAACAATCCTTTTTATTCCATACCGTTGTGCCGCCTTCATTACCTTGAACGAAAGCAAATCGCAGACCGCTTCCTGAAAAGATGAAAGGATGTGCATCAAATTTTCATCTGAAAAACCATTTTTATTTATATAGTTGATAAAAGACGTCTTTAGACCACTGAAACTAAAATCGTAATTCGGATCATCCTTCATGGGTCTTGGGAATAGAACATAATCCCCTATACCCCCTATGGCCATATCTTCAATAACCTTGCCACCAGGATAACCAATATTAAGAAATTTAGCTATCTTGTCAAATGCCTCACCGGCTGCATCATCCCTTGTTGTCCCCAACACAACAAAATCACAGAAATCTTTAAACAAAAGTATTATTGTGTGGCCACCCGATACAACAAGGGCAATAAATGGAAAATCCATTTTGTTTTCGAGAAAAATACTCATTGCATGTGCCTCTACATGATTGACAGCAACCAGAGGTTTCT
>MWEV01000131.1 GCA_002071245.1 Deltaproteobacteria bacterium ADurb.Bin026 | reverse complement strand
TTCTCTGGAGCCGGTGCAGCCTTCTCTGGAGCCGGTGCAGCCTTCTCTGGAGCCGGTGCTGGTTCTGCCGGTTTAGCTTCTTCTTTTGGAGCAGGCTTTGGCGGCTCTGCTGATGGACCGCAACCCACTAACGAAAAACTTGCAAAAAATGTAAGGGCTATAAATAACACCAAGAGCTTTTTCATCAAATTTCACCTCCTTTCATTGTTCATTAAATACTATTACAACCTATCACATAAGTAAATTAAATTATTTTAATAATCACATTTTTACTAATAATATCAAAACTTTCTTCCTTCACGAAGAACGCTTGTCGCGTTTTCGATTTCCTTTTTATAAAATATAACATGATTTATTTATATTTCACTATTTATTTCAATCAAATCGCACACGATATCTCTACTCACAAAACAGGTATCTTATTAAAAGCCATTATAATTTCAAAAAAACAGGATATAATATGCCGCCCTCCAAATCCTTATTTATAACACAGATATCATCTATCGTTTTAAATTATTCTATAAAATAAATAAATAAATGACCATATAAAATTATTTATTGTCTTTTTAATGCTTAAATGATAATTAGACAAATGATTAAACTTTGTCAATGCAATTTTTTATGAAAATTGTCTAAAAGGATTTAGTATTTTTTGCTTTGAATTTACTGGGCGGGGGTTCAAGTGAAAAAAATAAATATCATTTTATTTTTAGTATTTGTATTACCTTCACACGCATTAGGCGCTGCCTTTCTTATTTATAATCAGGATGCAAAAGCCAACGGTATGGGAATGGCTGTAATATCTTCTATAGATAATCCATCAGCAGTTTTTTACAATCCAGCAATGCTCGTTTTCCGGCAAGGTTTCTCAATCTCGGCAGGCGACACAATGATTGCACCGAGCACAAGGTATGAAACAACTACAGGGAAAAGATACTATTCAAAAACGTCTACACATCACCTGCCAACCTTTTTTGCAAAACACACCCATAACGATATATCTTTCGGGATTGGCGTCTATTCCCCTTTTGGTCTATCGACTGAATGGCCGCGGGATTGGGCGGGAAGCCGTTACAGCACCTTTGCAGAACTCAAAACAACTTATATTAACCCTGTGTTTGCCTTCAGAGTAAACGACATTTTTTCCTTCGGTTTTGGCGTATCTTATATTAAGAGTTCTGTGAAGATGAAACAGAATATATTTGTTGCACCGGGCTTACCAGATGGAGAATCAAAGCTTACTGGCGATGGAGATGGCATCGGCTACAATGCAGGTATCACGATCAGATTTCCGAAAGACTATACATTGTCGTTTACATATAGAAGTCCAACGGAAATCAAGTTTAACGGCAAAGCATTCTTCTTTTTACCGCCCCCATTGACTTCAAGCGGAACGGTCGCATCGACAACATTCACATTGCCATTTATTGCCGTTGCTGGGTTATCAAAAAAACTGGGTGCATTTATATTTGAGGGCGATATACTTTATACCGGATGGTCGTCTATGAGCAGTTACAGGATAACATCAAATAACGGCACAGCCGACTCCTTTGTGTATAAAAATTGGCGCAATACACCGAGCATAGCCCTTGGTATAAATTTCAACGTAAACAAATACCTTGACATAAGGGGTGGCTACATGTATGACAAAAGCCCTGTCCCAGGAAAAACGCTCGGACCGGAATTACCGGACAGCGCAAGAAATATATTTACAATAGGGGGCACATTGAGAAGAGATGCGTTTAAAATAAATTTTGGCTATCAGGCAACATTTTTTGAAGACCGTTATTCATACATCCAGGGATTACACGGAAAATATACAAACTTTGCCCACCTTTTTCTTGTTGGGCTTGAATACAGTCAATGAAAACGATTCTCGGCACATACTTCGCTGCCATTCAAAAGACAGGTGGTTAGAGGTTTGTATGATTGGATCTTTGGCTAACCATCTAAACCTCAAACCTTCTGACCTTCTGGTGTTACTATCCATTATCCACCATTATCCACTCATTCTTTATGAAAGATTACATCTATAATTCGATCAAAAAGGGTATCATAAACGGCCTATCCATAATCCTCATCATGGCTAAGGTTATCATCCCCTGCTATATTGCAATTGAGTTCATAAAACATTTAGGCTTAATCGAGATAATAAGCAAATTCTTCAGACCATTTATGGGCTGGTTCGGATTGCCAGGGGAAGCTGCACTTGGGCTTATCGCAGGTTATCTAATCAACCTCTATGCTGCTATCGCAATTCTGACACCTCTCAATCTTTCAACAAAGGATATAACTATCATGGCATTGATGCTCGGTATCTCGCATGCACTCCCCGTCGAAACACCGGTAACACAAAAAACAGGTGTGAACGGTTGGGCCATGCTTCTGGTAAGGGTTGTTTTTAGTCTAATCTCAGGGGTTTTGCTTAATCTACTATGGAAATTATTATAACAGCACTGAAAGACTCTTTTAGTCTTATATTGAAACTGTTTATCATTATACTGCCTTTGACAATTTCGTATGAATTTCTCAAGCACAAACAGTCTCAGATTGAAAAGATTCGATTTTCAATATTCGGGATCACCCATAACGGACTTGTGCCTCTTATTACCGGCATTATTATTGGGCTTACTTACGGTGCCGGTATTATCATCCACTCGATACGGACATCTAATATAAACAAAAAGGAGGCGTTTCTCATTCTGCTTTTTCTTTCAGTCTGTCATGCTATGATTGAAGACACCCTCATTTTTGTTGTGATAGGTGCAAACGGTTTTATCCTGATTGCTTTTAGGTTCGCCCTCGCCATCATTCTGACGTATCTGATGTACAAAAGCAAGCTATTAAAATCTTAGATTACCATCTCAAACACCCATGGTAATTGAATTTTCTTTTTTTATTTTATCTAAATCTTTCACCGCACAAATATAACCAATTTTGCAAAAATCAATTTTATGACACGGTAAAATTGTTTGTCAATTTCAGCGACTCTCTTATCATGTCCTCCGGATCAAGAGGAAGTTCGTATTGCATTTTTCTACGCATATCCCTCATCACAATAATCCCTTTTTTAATCTCATCATCACCAAGAATTAGGACATAATCCGAACCCATGCTGTCGGCATAGCGCATTTGAGATTTTAACGACTTGCCTTCATAGGCGAATTTCAACGAAAGACCTTTACTAACAAATGACCTGAGAATCGGCACAAGATAATTCTTTGCCTTTTCACCAACATACGCGAAGAAATAAGAAGGTCCTTGTTTGAATATGGTTGCTGTTGAAATAAGTGCAAGCCTTTCAACGCCTATTGCAAATCCTATGGCAGGGGTCGGAGGCCCCCCCATCTCTTCAACGAGGCCGTTGTATCGTCCGCCTGCAATAAAGGCCTTCTGTGCACCAAGATCGACGGATGTTACTTCAAAAACCGTTCCAGTATAATAATCAAGACCCCTCACAAGCCTTTTATTGATGCTGACTTCAATATTAAAATTACTTAAATGCTTCAAGAAGATATTAAAATGGGATACACACCCCTCACACAGCGAATCATAAAGAAACGGTGAATTTTGTGTCACATCAATGCATTGTGCGTTCTTACAATCAAATATCCTCAGGGGGTTCCTTTCGAATCTGCGCAGGCAATCTTCACAAAGAAGGTCTTTTTTAGTTTCAAAATACGATATCAAAATATTCCTGAATGATTCCCGACATTCCTTACAGCCAACACTGTTGACTTCGATAGAATATCCTGTCACTTTAATCTCTCCAAGAATAAGCGTGATCATCCAGAGGAGTTCTGCATCAATCAAAGGATCGTCAGCACCAAAGGCTTCCACATCGATCTGGTGAAACTCTCTGAACCTACCTTTTTGCGGTCTTTCATGTCTGAACATGGAACCAATCGTAAAGATTTTTGATACCCTCTCCTTAGCATACATCCCTTCTTGAAGATAAGCCCTTACCATCCCTGCCGTAGCCTCTGGTCTTAGGCTTACCGAATCTCCACCAGTATCAATAAATGTAAACATCTCTTTTTCAACAATATCGGTTGTATCACCAATACTTCTCACGAAAAGCTCTGTCTTTTCAAGCACGGGTATTTCTATTTCTTTGTAACCAAAGATATCAAAAAATTTTCTTGAAACATCTTCAATAAACTTGAACTTCTGAATCTCCTCACCGAAAATATCCCTGAATCCCCTTAAAGTCCTAAGTCTTTCCATCTGTCCTCACAAAGTTTATTCGCTATTCGCATAGCCTTTTGTCTCTCGCCAACATCCTAACTATGTCCCCAATATGCTCTGTTCAAAATTCTTAGTTCGGGTGTCCTATGTGCTACGTCCAGCGTCCACTATGCAATATTCCTGTTGATTACCTGCGGTTACGGTAGCTCAATGCCTCCGGAATATAACTCTTTATGTTGTTAATCCTCGTTTGGTCAGCAGGATGTGTACTCAAAAACTCTGGTGGAGATGAACCCTTTTTTGTCTGTGCCATCCTTTGCCAAAAAGAGACTGCTGCATTTGGGTCATAATTTGCCATTGACATAAATATAAGACCTAGCCGGTCTGCCTCTGATTCATGTAACCTGCTGTAAGGGAGGAGTACACCAACCTGCGCCCCAATACCATAAGCCTGCATAAATAGGGCACTTGTAGCAGCAGGCTGCTGCGACAGCGCAACCGAAAGGGCAACTCCGCCCATTTGAGTAAGAAGACCCTGACTCATCCTCTCTTTTCCGTGTTCAGCAACTGCATGGGCGATTTCGTGTCCCATAACAACTGCAAGACCCGCCTCATCTTTTGTTATTGGAAGGATGCCCGTATAAACAACCACCTTACCCCCAGGCAAACACCAGGCATTCATTTCATTACTTTCTACAAGATTAAATTCCCATTTGTAGCCCGCAACCCGTTCAGCCTGCCCGTGCTGAGTAAGAAATCTTGTCACTGCATTCGCAATCCTTGCCCCAACATTTTTTACCTGTTGGGTTTGCGCCTGATTTTTGGATAGTTTATTTTTTGAAAGAAAATCTTTATAGTAATCCAGACTCATTGCATTCATCTGTCCATCGGAAACAAGGCTTAACTGGGATCTCCCTGTAATCGGAACGGTTTCACATGATACAAGAAGACAAAATACCAAGAGTATCACAGAAAAGTATCTTAATAATCTCATTGCAATGCCTCCTTCTAAGCCTCAGAAACGCTTTTACAATCAAATATAACGCATTAAAAAAATATTGGCAATCCTATATTGACTTTAAAATTTTATGTTTTAGTCCTTCTGTAGTTTGTCAGATATATACCAGCACTGACAAAGACCAGACCGGATATCAGCCCTTTCGTAAGCTGTTCCCCCAAAAAAATAGCACCAAAAGCAACACCAAACACGGGTGTTAGAAACGTAAAAACAGCAAGCTCTGAAACAGGATATATATGAATAAGCATAAACCAGACAAGATATGAGGCAAAAGCCACGATAACAGAAGAATACGCAAAGGCATATATCACAGAGGCATTAACCTCGAGTATCCACTTGGGTTCAAGAAAAAAGGCACAGATGAATATAATGGGAATTGAAAATACAAGCTGGTAGAGGAAGGTATTGATGGGGTGCATCTTTTCTGCCAGATATCTTTTTATATATATTGTCGTTGCACCCCATAGAAATGCAGCTACAATCTCCAGGATATCACCTTTAAGCATCGATACATTCCAACTTGAAGGTTTTCCAGCGAAAACAAGGTATGCCCCTATAAAGGCAAGAATCAAACCGGATATCTTTGCAATACCAAGCCTTTCCTTGAGTAAAAAAAACGCACCTATCGCAACTACAAAAGGCGAAAAATTCACAAGTATAGCCGCACGGGAGGCATTAGTGTAAAGCAATCC
>MWEV01000130.1 GCA_002071245.1 Deltaproteobacteria bacterium ADurb.Bin026 | reverse complement strand
CATGCCTACAGGATAGAGTTCATCCATCCTGTCAACAACGCACCTATTTTTATAGAGGCGCCAGTGCCGGATGATATTGAGGAATTTATCAAAAGTAAAAAGAGGGAAGAGAAGGAGACAAAATTCTGAATTCTGACTTCTGACTTCTGAATTCTGATTTAGGAGACAGGGGACAGGAGATGATAGTAATTCATAGTAATCCATAGTAATTCATAGTTATTCATAGGGAGAAGAGAAGGAGACAAAATTCTGACTTCTGACTTCTGAATTCTGATTTAGGAGACAGAGGGCAGAGGGTTGGAAGGTTGGAAAAGCGAAGGGTTCAAGGATTCGAGGATTCAAGGGTTCAAGTGGTTTGCTTGGTATTTTTTTCAAAACATAAAAGCGAAGGGGCTAAGGATTTCACAACCAGATAAACCAAATAAACCAGAGAAACCAGAGAAACTATTCTACGTATGGAGGTCAAAAAACGGAACCTAAAATTAAACATGAGCAACTAAAATGTGTTGGTGGTTGGTTATACTACTATATCCCGGAGCTTGCGCATAGAGGCATAAGGCATGCTTTTTTTACTGAAAAATCACCATCTCATATGCTTCAGGGGGAAGAAAGGTTTAGATTTTTAAACACTTTTAAACTAAACGACCTCGTTATTATGAGGCAAGAGCACAGAGATGAAGTACACATAATAAAAGATGGCTTTAGGCCGACATCAGGAGATGGTTTTATCCTTCTCGAGAAGAACGTTGCAGGTATTGTGAAAACTGCAGACTGTCTGCCTGTTGTTGTTTGCGAACCAGATTATCCTATAGCGTCAATCGTTCATGCCGGCTGGAGAGGGACGGCTAAAAAGATTGTTGCAAATGCGATAAGAAAGATGGCGCATCTTGGGGTTAGAAGGGATAGAATGTTGGCTATTCTGGGCCCATCGATAGGTTCATGCTGCTATGAGGTAAAGGAAGATCTGTGTAATGTTTTTATGGAAGCTGGTTTTTCAGGTAGGATCTTCAAATATAAAAATAATTCCGTGTTTCTCGACATCAGGCAGGCAAATATAGAGATATTAAAGGGTGAAGGTATAGAAAACATATTCGATATAAACATCTGTACACTATGCAGTACAATGGGTTTTCACTCTTACCGTGGTGGGGAAAAAGAGAAAAGACAGATAAACTTTGTTTCTTTGATGTGATAAAGTATAATTGATTATGACATTCACGAAATACAAAAAGGAGATGTTTTTTGCAGGTTTTATAGTTCTTATTTTTGCGCTTTTATTTTATCTCGAAACCCAGTTGCCGTTTTTTAAGAAGTTTCTTCCCATTGAAGAAAACAAGCTGATAGTCATTGTATTGAATATCAACCTACTTCTGATTTTGCTTCTTATTTTTCTTGTAACGAGAACACTTTTTAAATCATACATAGAAAAGAAAAGGGGGATATGGGGCTCAGGTCTTAAAACAAAGTTGACCGTTACAATGCTTATTATTTCTATTGTACCTTCCTTTACCCTATCAATTATTGCGACGGGTTTTTTTCATGTAAGCATGGATAAATGGTTTGGACAGAAGATTGAAGACACGTTAGATAGCGCTTTAATATTATCAAATTTTTACTATGAAAATCTTTTTAACAGGTATGAAAAAACTGGAAATTTGATTGCAGAAAACATTGTCAACAAAAGACTCCTCGATAAAGAAAAGGAGCTCAGGACTTTTTTTCGTTACGACAGGCATGTCAGACTAAACGAGTTTTATTCGATGCACGACCTTGATGGTAACACGATAATAGGTAATATACCGAAAGAAATAGATAAAAAACTTTCATCAAAAATAGAGTCCGCTTTGAAAAAGGACGGTGCAATAAGAGAGACTATACCGACAAAGGACGGGGAGATAATTATCTCAGGCACTAAAATTAATGATGAGTATGGAAGCCTCCGGGCTATACTTCTTGTGGGTGATAAACTGGAAATTCAGAGCAGTTCAAAGACAAAGGAGATTGCATCAACTCACAAAGAATTCAAGGAGTCCAGGGCGTTCAAAAAGATTTTAAAATACAGCTTCTATATACCGCTTTCCCTGATTACAATTTTGACGATTTTCTTTTGTGTCTGGATGGGAATAAAGATGGCTACAGAGATTACTGTCCCGATTGAACGGGTTAAAGAAGGCGTTTCGATTATCGCGAAAGGGAAGTTCGATGTAAATCTCGAAGACAGAGGGAAGGATGAAATAGGGACCCTTGTAGGCGCATTCAACAGTATGGCAAGAGAGCTTAAAGTGACAAAGGACGAGATAGAAGAGAAGAGAAGATATATGGAGATTATTCTCGACAATGTTACTACAGGGATTATATCGACCGACAAAAAGGGAGATATCCTTTTTTTGAATAAGGCGGCATACAATATCCTCGGTTTGGAAAAGAAAAACTGGACAGGCACATCAATGAAAGAGGTGTTGGGTAGTGATTTTAAAAGGTATATAAAGACTTTCCTGAAAGAGGCGATGGGAACAGGCGGCGGAAGTGTTACAAAGGATATGAGGCTCAATCTACAGAAAGACATTAAATATATAAGGGCCTCGCTTACAGTCCTAAAAGATGATGCGAGCAAGACCGAGGGTTTTATCATAACGTTTGATGATATTACGCATGTCGTCAGGGCTGAAAAGCTTGCAACATGGAGAGAAGTGGCAAAAAAATTGACGCACGAGATAAAAAACCCGCTTACCCCCATTGTATTGTCAGCAGAAAGGATAAGACGCAGGCTACTCTCCCGGGTGAAGGATAATGATAACGAAATCCTCGACGAAACAACATCCATTATTATCAAATCGGTTGATGATATTAAAGGTATTGTGAATGAGCTAACGAAATTAACGCATAGCACCCAGTCTATGTCCCTTGGAGATGTAAATGATGTCCTCGAGGAGACGATTTCCATTTATAAAAATCTATATCAAAATGTCACCTTCAGATTTGAACGGTCACGCGTGCCCATGTTCCGCATGGATAAAGATGGCATAAAAAGGGCTGCGATAAACCTCATCACCAATTCTGCAAAGGCAATAAAAAACAAAGAAGGCATCATCAATATCGCCACAAAATATGATAACGATAAGGGTATCGGCATGATCATAATAGAAGACAATGGGGTTGGTATTGAAGATGAAGATAAAGAAAGGATATTCGATCCGTATTTCACAAAAGAAAAGGATGGTATGGGTCTCGGGCTTGCCATTGTTCATTCTATAGTCCTTGAGCATCATGGGAGAATATATGTTGAGGATAACCTCCCTGAAGGTTCGAGATTTATCATTGAAATTCCCATTTTGAGTACTTGAGAAGGAAACTTATATGCAAACTATACCTATCGAACGCATAAACATGAACGACAGAAGGTTCTGTATATCCTATCCGCTTCAGGATGATGCACTCCTTTCGTCCATCAGGATGGAAGGAGTCATCCAGCCATTGTTAATCCTTGATAAGCAGCCGCACACGATAGTATCTGGATTTAAGAGAATTGAAGCGGCAAAAGAACTTGGGTTTACAGATATCCCCTGTTTTGTTATGGATATGGATTACAAAAAGGCGATGCAAGCCTCTATTCACAGTAATTTAGGTAGGGTACTGAATATTATAGAAAAGGCATATTGTGTTGACAAATTATTTACTATGGATTTTTCAGAAGAAGAAATATCCGGTGTTATGTCGATGATTTCACTTGGTTTTTATGAAAAGATTATCAAAAGGATGCGTGCTTTAGCCAATGCGGAAAATTTTGTGAAGGATTTTGTGCTGCAAAAGAACATGACCATGCAAAATGTGGAGAAGTTGCTCGGTTTTGCAGATCATGAGATAAAAGACATCACTGAAATGCTAAACCGGATTCATACTACAGAAAGCATGATGCGAGAGATTTTACAGATGCTCAGTATTATGAAGCTAAAGTATGGCAATATTGATTTCTCAGCCATAAAAGGTATGAATAATATATACGATTTGAAAAGATCGCTAAAATATTCAATAAATCCAATACTATCAGGGCTTGAAGAGGATTTGAGCGAAATAAAAAATAGGTGTGCCCTTCCTCCAAGTATTGATATAAAGGTAGACCCTTTTTTTGAAAAGGAGTATATTGATATACGCATAAGAGCAAATGGCCCCGAAGAAGTAAAAGGGGCATTATTAAAAATCAACAGCATTCTTGATGCCGGATACATAAGGAGTATATTTGGGCTTACAACCTATTGAATTTGTTGAAACAAAAGGGGATATTGTAAGAAACTGTCCCGGCACGAAGCACCATATCTGCTGCGGCTACAAAACTATCGACCTCGTTGAAGGGTGCATTCTTTCTTGTTCTTACTGTATACTGAAAGAATATATCAATACACCGAATATTAAAATAAACAGCGATATACCTTATATCCTCTCCCAGATAAGTGAAGCTATTGACGCCGAGAAGACGCATATCCTGAGATTTGGGACTGGGGAACTCTCGGACAGCCTTGCCATTGACAGAAGATATCGTCTTAATCAGCCACTCGTGGAGTTTTTTGGCGAAACAAAAAAGGCTATTCTGGAGTTGAAATCAAAGTGGGCACAAATCGATCACCTGACCCCTTTCCTAAACCCTTATATCGTGATATCCTTTTCACTTGCTCCTCAACGGATCATAGACAAAGAGGAAAAACGGACAAGCCCACTTTATAAAAGGCTTAAAGCCTTAAGAAAGGCTCAGGAGTGCGGGTGTTTTGTGGGGTTGCACCTTGACCCTGTTATTATTTATGACGGGTTTGAAAAGGATTATGAATATCTTATTGGCGATATAGGAAGGATCATCGATCTGAAAAGGGTGTTGTGGGTGAGTCTTGGGCTTTTGAGATTTCCGCCGAAACTTTTTAACAGATTTCTGGATGAGAATAGAAAAAACCTTCTTTATGGAGAATTTGTAAGAGGAGAGGATGGGAAGTACCGCTATGTCAAAAAGGAACGGGTTAGGATATACGGGATGCTTTATAATCTTTTGAAGGAACAGGAAAAAGACCTTTTTATATATCTTTGCATGGAGAGGAAGGATATCTGGAGGAGTGTCACCGGTATGACTCCTGAGGATAACGAAGCCCTTATGGGGCTTTTCGATAGCAGAATAAAAACATTATACGGAGGAATATTATGAGGTTTAAAGACAAAATAGTTTTTATAACAGGCGGAGCCAAGGGTCTCGGAAAGGCAACTGCAAAAGCATTTCTCGAAGAAGGGGCATGCGTGGCAATAAGCGATATTCATAAAGAGGCGGTATCGAAGTTTAATGAAGAGTTTCAGGGAAAACCTGTCCTTGCCTTTGAGGCTGATATAACAAACTATGAAGAGATGGAAGGTGCTCTGGAGAAAACCATTGCAAAATGGGGAAGGGTGGATGTCCTTTTTAATAACGCAGGGATCGTTAATCCCCTAATCCCGTCCGAAAAGATGAAGAAGGTTGATTTCGATAAGACGATAGATGTAAACCTTAAAGGCACCTTTTATGTTACCCAGATATTTGGCAAAAAGATGATCGAACAAAAATCCGGGCGGATAATCAGCGTTGCATCACAGGTTGCGCTTTTTGGAGAGAAGGGTTTTCTTCCCTATTCAATCAGTAAATCTGCGGTGATGCTTATGACCAGGTCACTTGCATATGAATGGTCAAGGCATGGAGTTACCTTATGCGCAATAGCACCTGGCTTTATAAAAGGTGGCATGAACGAAGGTCTGGTAAAGAAAGAAATTTTTGTTGATTATCTTTCAAAGCGAACACCTATTGGAAGGATGGCAAAGGTAGAGGAATTTGTATCCTGTATCTTGTTTCTCGCCTCTGAAGGCGCCCAATATATCAATGGTGAAACCATTACGATGGATGGCGGCATGACAGGGTACACGCCTGAATCGCTTGTGGATTTTATTACGAAAGGAAAGTAGAATGGATATAATCCCTTTTATCCAGTTTACCCTTAACAAAAGGTATATCCTTAGATGGGTTGCAGGTGGTATAATTCTTTTTATTCCTGTTGCGAATTTTCTATCTCTCGGTTATCTTTCCAGGTCTTCTCGGCTTCTCAATATAGGGAGTGTTGGTTTGCCTACCTGGGAAAGAAAGTCCGAAATATGGATAGAAGGGATTAAACTTCTTTTTATATTCATTTTGTATGAGGCGATTCCGTTTTTTTTATTTTCATTCGGTTTCTTTTTGACTGCCTTACACAGTATGACTGTATTTTTCGGCAGCATAATTAAGTTCATTGGCTATATTGCTTTGATTGTATTGTCTTTTTTTCTGCCTTTTGCATTTGCTAAGTTTTCTGAAAATAACGAATTCAGAAATGCGCTCGAATATGAAAAGCTGATAAATGGCATTAAAGAGGTGATGGTACCTTATGTCGGCGGTTATCTCGCAACTGGTGTTATTTTGTATATCCTTTCAAAGACAGTACTTCGCATCCCTTTTATCGGCTTTTTTGTTTGGATAGTGCTTATCTACTATACAATGCTTCTTGCAACGTATTATTTTACACGGCTTTACACGCAAACATCACTTTCATCTGAAAAAATATCCGAACAATCCATAGTTATAGAACAGTAAGGTTGGTAGAGCAGGGTCAGTGAAATCGCCGTTTCCAAAACACTGTTGACTTTTATATTGTTTTCAGCATATTATAAGTAGTTTTTTTCAAATAAAGTGTCAGGAGTTTATTTATGTATGCCATTATAGAAAATGGAGGAAAACAGTACAAAGTCACCGAAGGTGAAAAGATAAAACTGGAAAAGTTTGCTGCCGGCGAGGGGGATGATATTCAGATAAAAGAGGTTCTTGCATTCAACGACGGCAATAATACGCTTATCGGTAATCCCTATGTCGGGGGGGCATTCATTCAAGGAAAGGTTTTATCACACGGTAGGGCAAAAAAGGTAATCATTTTCAAGCATAAAAAGCGGAAAGACTATAAAAAGAAGAACGGACATAGGCAGCCCTATACCGAAGTTCTCGTAGAAAAGATACTCATGGAGGCATCTCATGGCGCATAAAAAAGCAGGCGGAAGCTCACGAAATGGTAGGGACAGCAAAGGCCAGAGGCTCGGTGTAAAGATTTATGGTGGGCAGGTCGTTAAGGCGGGAAACATAATAATTAGGCAACATGGTACAAAGATACACCCTGGAAATAATGTTGGAATTGGTCATGATAATACTCTGTTTGCCCTTTCGGACGGTATAGTTAAATACGAATTCAAAAAAGATAAAAAAAGGGTGAACGTATATCCCTCTGAATGAAGTTTGTCGATGAAGCCAAGATATTTATAAAGGCGGGAAATGGTGGTCAGGGTTGTGTAAGCTTTAGAAGGGCAAAATTTATACCCAAAGGTGGCCCTGACGGAGGCGATGGAGGCAAGGGGGGAGACATAATCTTAGTAGGCAAGAGGGGCCTATCAAGTCTTGTAGAACTTAATTATAAAAAAATCTATAAAGCAGAAAACGGTAAAAACGGAAGCGGCAACAATAGAAAAGGCAGAAACGGAAAGGATATCTATATTTCTGTCCCCCTTGGTACAATCGTGTATAATCTAGACAATCCAATAATCCCCTTATATGATGTTGCAGAAGACGAAAAAGGGTATGTTGTTGCAAGGGGTGGAAGGGGTGGTAGAGGAAATACGCGTTTTGCAACATCTACGAATAGAACGCCTGTCCAATTTGATTTTGGCGGTGAAGGGGAAGAGATGGCCGTGCATCTTGTGTTGAAACTCCTTGCTGATATCGGCATTGTAGGTCTACCTAACACAGGAAAATCAACGCTTATTTCAAAACTGACAGATGCAAAACCGCAGATAGGCGATTATCCTTTTACCACGTTGATCCCTACCCTTGGTGTTATGACCAATAATGACAAAACATTTGTTGTTGCAGATATCCCGGGCATTATAGAAGGTGCATCTAAAGGGAAGGGGTTAGGGCTTATGTTTCTTAAGCATATTGAAAGGACAAAGATGTTGCTGCTTTTACTTGATTTATCTTCGACCAATTTAGAGGACGATTATTCGACAATTTTAAATGAGCTTGGGTCTTTCAATGAAGAAATTGTCAATAAAGATAGGGTGTTGGCGTTAAACAAGACAGACCTTGTATCTGATTATAGGGCAAGAAAATGGAAGAAGCATTTTATGGACATAGGAGAACGTGTAGTAAGTATAAGCGCATTGACAGGCAGGGGTATTGAAGCCTTGAAAGATGCTTTGCACCTGAAACAGGATGTATGAAAAGTATACTTATATGTGTTAGAGCAACAGTTGTAAGAAATAGCAATGGGGTTGATGAAATATGCTTAATGTGAAGAGGATTGTTTTAAAAATAGGCACATCTGTGCTTTTGGATAAAGAAAAAAATATCAGCATGGATATGGTGGGTAAACTTGCAAGACAGGTAAGGACCATTAAGGAAAAAGGCATAGATACGATTATTGTATCGAGCGGTGCAATTGCCAGTGGTATGGAGGCCCTCGCTCTGAAAAAGAAGCCGAAGGAAATTGAAAAAAGACAGGCCCTTGCATCGATCGGGCAGATCAAACTCATGAATATGTACATGGATGCCTTTGAAAAAGAAAGGTTGAAGATTGGACAGGTACTTTTAACCCATGAGGATATAAAGAGCAAAACAAGATGCCTTAACCTGATGAATACACTTAATTCGTTATTATCCATGAAAATAATACCTGTTATCAATGAAAACGATGCCTTATCATTTAAGGAAATACGCTTTGGCGACAATGATAATCTTTCAGCGCTTATTGCCCAGATAACGGACTCTGATCTGCTTGTACTTCTGTCTGATGTAGACGGATTATGCGATAAGGATCCACAAAAATATCCGGATGCTCGCATTATAAGTGTTGTAGAAAAGATCGATGACAAAATTGAAAGATTGGCTTTTGGGACAACCAGCGAAAAGAGTACAGGAGGCATGGTGAGCAAACTCGAGGCTGCAAAAAAGGCTGGTCGTTATGGCATCCCAACGAGAATAGTGAGGGGAGACATTGAAAATATTGCATTGCGTGTAATCAACGGTGAAGATATAGGTACACTTTTTCAACCAGAATCAAAGATTGGAAGAAACAAATGGTGGACAGCATTCGCCTATAAAATAAAAGGCAAGGTATGGTTGGATGAAGGGGCGAAAAATGCCATATTATACAATGGGAAAAGCCTTCTTCCTTCTGGAGTAGTGAAAATAGAAGGTGATTTTTCGAGGGGAGACTGTGTTGAATTACATAATGCAGATGGACAGACCATAGCGAGGGGCATCACAAACTATTCATCCACAGATGTTAACAAAATCAAAGGGCTAAAAAGTGTTGATATAGAGAGGAAGCTTGGGTATAAATATGCAGAAGAAATAGTACACAGAGACAATATGGTGGTGATATGAAACCAGCAGAGATCGCAAAAAACATAAAAGATGCTTCACATATTGTTGCGCATCTTGATTCTGAGAAGAAAAATAAAGTCCTTTATACGCTTCATGATCTTATTTCTAAAAATACGGACTATATAATATCTGAAAACAAAAAGGATATTTTAAATGCAGAAAACGCAGGTCTTCAGAAGAGCCTTATAGAAAGGCTGAAGATCGATGGAAAGGTTATAAAGGAGATGCAATCGAGTATAGAGGATGTCATTGGATTGCCTGATCCGGTTGGCGAGGTGACGAAGTTGTCAAAACGCCCAAACGGTCTTCTTGTAGGTAAAATGAGAGTTCCCATTGGGGTGATACTCATAATATACGAATCAAGGCCCAATGTGACTGTTGATGCATTTTCTTTATGTCTAAAAAGTGGAAATTGTGCGATTCTCAAAGGAGGTTCCGAGGCCGTGCATTCGAATATTGCACTTTTTAACCTCATTACGGAATCCTTACAAAGAGAAGGTTTATCTGAAGACGTGGTTAAGCTTGTCACAACGAGTGACAGGTCGTACATCTATGAACTACTGAAGCAGGACGAATATATCGACCTTATAATACCAAGGGGTGGTGAAGCACTGATAAAGAACGTTGTTGAGCAATCCACCATACCAGTACTGAAACATTACAAAGGCGTGTGTCATATATATGTTGATGAATGGGCTGATATAGAGCTTGCATGCAGGATATGTTTGAACGCAAAAGTACAGAAGCCTGCTACTTGCAATGCATTGGAGACATTGCTCGTTCATGAATCAGTCGCACGCACATTTTTGCCTCATATGGCTAAAATATTTAGCGATCATGGAGTGGCATTAAAGGGTTGCGATAAAACGTTAGAAATCGTTAAAGGTATCGAAAAGGCAGAAGAAACCGATTGGTATGAGGAGTATCTTGACCTTGTGCTTTCAGTCAAGATTGTAAAGGATATGGATGAGGCGATCAGTCATATAAGAAAATATGGCTCTGACCATACCGAGGCTATTGTAACGAAAAATTACGATAATGCGTGGCGTTTTCTCAGGGAGCTGAATTCCTCTCTGGTACTCGTAAATGCATCTACTCGACTGAACGACGGTTATCAGTTGGGGCTTGGGGCGGAAATGGGCATCAGCACAACACGGTTGCATGCATTTGGCCCAATGGGGTTGGAAGAATTGACTGTAACGAAATTTATTGCATTTGGTAACGGACAATTGAGGGAATGATGAGGATTGGTTTATTCGGTGGAACCTTTGATCCAGTTCATATTGGACATTTACGTGTTGCGGAAGAGATAAGGGAAGCTTTTGAGCTCGAAAGGGTATATTTTATACCTGCCAATATCCCGCCGCATAAAAATATACAATTAATAACAGATTCAGATATAAGGCTTAAAATGATTAAAAGCGCTGTCAGAGACAATAAATATTTAAGTGTTTCAGATATTGAACTGAAAAGAAAGGGTGTATCATATTCGATAGATACTGTGAAGTCTTTCGAAAAACGTTTCAAGTCGTTATATTTCATTATGGGTATAGACGCATTCTATGAAATTGATACTTGGTATGATTATAAGGAAATATTCAACCATACGAACTTTATTGTCATGCTTCGACCTATGGACAGAAAACCAGGTGCTTCGGATGTTTTTCCCAATAGCCTGAAAACTCATATTAAAAAGATTGATGATGTCAGGTTCCAGCATAGTTCGGGAAACATGATCTATTTACAGCAGGTTACTCAACTCGACATCTCTTCTACCAGGATTCGCGAAAATATAAAACAAGGCAAGACTACGAGGTATATTGTTCCGAAGACAGTAGAAAAGATTGTCCGTGAAAAAGGATTGTACAGGACATAGATGGAATTGGATGAAAAGATAGCTTTAATTGCAAGGTATGCTGAAGAAAAAAAGGCAAAAGATATATTGATGATTGAACTGAAGGGGCTTACCGATATTGCGGATTATTTTGTTATTGCGAGCGGGGCAAGTGAAAGGCACGTTAAAACAATAGTTGAATATATCGAAACAAGTGTGAAGAAAAATGGTATTTTACCTTATTCGGTGGAAGGCTACAATGAAGGGAGATGGGTTATTATAGATTACCGGAATATCATTGTTCACGTGTTTCTGGAGCATCTTAGAGAACTGTATGACCTCGAAAGCCTCTGGATCGAGGCTAAAAGGTATACAATGACAAAAGAAAAAACAACAAATACCGAGGTGAAAAATGGAAAAAGAAAAACTTGAACACTTCAGAACGAGATTGTTGAAGATGAGAGACGATATACTCACCAAAGCGAAGAAACTTAAAGAGGATTCTTATACATTGGGAACAGATGGTATCCAAGATATGGCAGATGCAGCAAGCAACACATATAACGCAGATATTTTGATGAGCATAAGTAATAATGATTTAAGGTTGTTAAAAGATATTGACCATTCTCTTGATAAGATAGTAAACGAAACCTATGGCATTTGTGAAGAATGTGATGATAAAATAAATGAAAAAAGACTTGAGGTAAATCCTGTGGCGCGTTATTGTATTGCGTGCAAAAGACAGATGGAAGAAAAGGGTTTGTGATAAAATGAAATTTAAAATCTTCTTTTTTCTTTTTCTCCTTTTTTTGATATTTTACATATATATTGATCAACTCAATCCTGAAAGTGTTAAGCTGTATGTTGGGTACGGAAAGCATTACGAAACAAGTGTTGCAACATATGTTGTAGTGTCGTTTGTCCTCGGTGTTATTTTCTCAATCATAATAAGTTTTTTCTATGACATCAAAAGGCTTGTGACAGATTGGAGGGAAGATCGTAAAGAAAAAAGAAAGGATGAATTCAGGGATCTGTTAGAACGTGCAAAATCATACGAGATGAGGGGGGACAGGGAAAAGGCCATAGAAACGCTTAACAAAGTTACAAGAAAAGCGCCAGACATAGAAGAAACCTATATGCGACTTTCTGATCTGTATGTTTCTACAAAAGAATATGACAAGGCAATAGAAACCCTTGAGTTTGCTGAGACAAATATTGGAAAAAGGGAATCAATAATCTTGAAAAAGGTTAGGATAAGGCTTCTTGCAAAGAAAACAGAGAAGTTAGAAGAAGAGACTAAAGAAATATTGGAAATCAACGAGTCAAACATAGATGCGCTCATCATGTTGAGAGACTACTATATCTCAAGCAGAAATTGGGAAGAGGCTTACAATGTTGAAGGAAAGATAAGAAAGTTCATCAAAACAAAGGATGAAGATCTAAGGGCGCTCGGCATACGTTACGGAAAAGTTGAGGAATTGTTTGAGAAAAACTTTGAAGGACATTCAGACGCTATAATCAAAGAGTTAAAAGAAATTATCAGTGAGGACAAGAGGTTTATACCTTCATATATATTGTTGGCTGAAGTGTATAAGATGACTGATAAGCTGAATGAAGCAGGCAGGGTATATGGAAGGGGTTATTCAAAAACAGGCCATATTATTTTTCTGCTGAAAATGGAAGATCTATTCATAGACAGGGGTGACCCGGAGGTTATTCTGAAGATCTACAGACGGATAATCGATATATCGCCAGACAATTATCTCATACTTTTTCTTTATGCAAGGCTGTGCTTGAGGCTTGGGATGATCGATGAATCAATCGATACGTTAACGGTTCTGTTTTCAGAAGGACTCGAGTTTAAGGGTCTTCATAAGGCAATGGCTGAGGCGTACATCCACAAGGGTGAGATGGGAAAGGCTGTCAGTGAATTTAGAAAGGCATTTCCTGCTGAGCATGTCTATATACCGTTTGTTTGTACCAACTGTGGTGCCAAGAAGGTGGAATGGGTCAATTTTTGTGATAATTGTAACTACTGGGATACCGTGAATGTAAAGAAAGAAGGCTTTTTGCCCATCGAATCATCTGAACTAAAGATGTATTATGAAGGTGAAGGCTGGGGAAGGGAGGGTGTTTAATGATTAGCGATCTATTGTTGACAAATGATGCAAGGGTTATATTTCTCATCCTTGATGGGCTTGGCGATATACCAAACCCCCAATTTTCTTATCTGACCCCTCTCGAAAAGGCAAAAAAACCCAATATCGATAATCTTGCATTGGAAAGAGGGGTTTTAGGCCGTATAATTCCAGTGGATATTGGTATAACACCTGGTAGCGGACCCGGTCACCTGAGTCTTTTTGGTTATGACCCTACGGTATATGAAATCGGCAGAGGTGTGCTTGAGGTGTTGGGGCTTAACATGGATCTGCAGGACGGAGACCTTGCCGCACGGGCAAATTTTTGTACCGTAAGAGATGGAGTTGTAATCGACAGAAGGGCGGGAAGGATTGAAACAAAGGAAACAGAGCGTTTGTGTGCTTTGATTTCACAGGCAATCCCTGAAATTGAAGGCGTTAAGCTAATTATAAGGCCGGGAAAATCGCACCGATTTGCAATAATATTCAGAGGCGGACATCTTTCCGATAAACTGACCGATGCGGACCCACACAAGGACAACAGGCCTGTTGCATATTCATCCCCAAAATCGGCTGAAGCTGAATTTTCAAGTATTTTAACGAATACCTTCATAAAAAAGGTTCAGGAACTCCTGAAAGACGAAAAAGTAGCAAACGGTGTTTTGCTTAGGGGTTTCTCTGTAAAACCTGATATACCGACCTTTACCACAAGGTACAAAATGAATGCCCTTGCAATTGCTACGTATCCGATGTACCGTGGAATAGCAAAAGTCCTTGGCATGGATGTTAAAGAAGAACCTAAAGATTATGATGAGATGGTAAAGATTCTCAAAAATAACTACGATGACTATCAATTCTTTTTCATGCACATCAAAGAAACAGACACTGCCGGTGAGGATGGAAATTTTCCGGCTAAAGTTGATGCCATAGAGAGGGCTGATAGGATAGTTTCAGCGATTTACGATATGAAGCCGGATGTCCTTGTCATTACAGGTGACCATTCCACCCCATGTCCACTTAAAGGTCATAGCTGGCACCCTGTACCGCTTATGGTTGTAACCAGGACGGGAGAAAGAGACGGAATGGTTTTTCACGAGAAAAATTGTGTGTCAGGCAGTATTGGGACAATATACAGCAAGCAACTCATGTCGCTTGCACTTGCCCATGGGTTTAGGCTTGACAAGTACGGCGCATAAACTTTTCAAAACCTTTGTAGAAATCATATATCCTTTAAACTGCGGCGGATGTGGAGCTAAGGGCGAAACCCTTTGCGGACGTTGCATTTCTTCTTTTTCATTTGTTGAAGATAACATGGTATGTCCTATGTGTGGAAGATGGATTGGGAAAAAGGTTGTGTGTGGTGAGTGTATAGAAGAAAAAAGAGGTTTTCAGAAGGGACATTACGGGTTTTATTTTGAAAACAGACTGCGAGACGCAATCCATGCATTCAAGTTTAGGGGTAGAATAGATGTAGGCAGGAGACTCGTACAACTTCTCAAAGACAATATATTGAGTTTTTCCGATAGTTTCGATTGTATAATACCACTTCCTGTTACAAGCAAGAGATTAAAACAAAGGGGTTTTAACCAGTCTTTCATAATAGGGGAAGAGATATCTGCTATCACCGGTAAGATGCTGCAACATTCAGTCCTCTGTAAGACAAAGGAAACAAGGGATCAATATGAGCTTAACCGTGAAGAAAGAAAGAAAAACATAAAGGGAGTTTTTACAGTAAAAAACAACAATATGATAAAGCATAAGAGGTTGTTGCTTGTAGATGACCTCTTTACAACGGGTTTTACCGCAAAGGAGGCGTCCAGCACACTCTTGAAGGCAGGCGCGGATTACATCGTCTTTTTTGCATTAGCCCGAACACCATCATGAGAAAAACCGTTCTATTCACCATTACAATCTGCCTTTTGGCATTGCTTTCTATAGGGATATTAATATTCATCACACCAGGTGTCTCTTCTTATCTAATAGGTAAAATCATTGGCAGCGAAGTGCATATCTCCAGGTTCGATTATAAATATGCAGATAAGACCATTATAGTTGGCCTTACAGATGTAAAAATGAAAGGAAAAATCGATGGAAACGTTGGCAGTCTGGTGTTTTATGTGGGGATACAAGGTGGTCTTGGGTTAAAAGGCATTATATGTACTGATTTTGATTTAAGGATCGTTGATACGAAAGGTAAGACACGTATTTTTCCGCTGTTCTCAGACATGTTTGAGATAAAAAACGGTAAGTTACAGTACGGCGCCAAAAAGTTTACCATCAATGAAATAAGAATAAATGATTTTAAGCCTGGAAAAACGTTCACGTTCACGGTAAATATCGATAATGATTACTGGTTTAAAGGTCTTTGTGCCTCTGGTGAGGGCACATATAGGATTGGCCTACCGGATTTGAAGGGAAACATGAAAATCTCCGCCCTTGATTTGAATAGGTTTTCAGATGGTATAGAGGGCAAGGCAGACATAAACGGTGACTTCAAATTTGAAAAAAGGGAATTTTCCATAACCGGTCCTTTTGAAGTTCTGGGGTATAAGGAAATAAAAGAATCTTCTAAACCGGTGGTGCTTTTTACGGAAAGAATTAAAGGCGATGTACGACTGATACATAATGATGCTGAGACAGATATAAAAATCAGTCGCATGAATTTTAAAGGCACAATGCTCAAACTCGATTTGAAATTTGATAAAAGAGGTTTGACGCATTTGGAGCTTGACTCAGAAGATTTCATAGACCTCGAAGCGATAAGGCGTTGTTTAAATATAAATAACCTAACCAGTACAACGGTTGATGTCTGGAATATTATCCATGCGGGTAAGGTAAGAATCAAGAAGTTGAGCCTCTTGAACCGTAATATATTCAATGCCTATCTTGAATTGAAAAGCGCATTAATATCATACAAAAAACTTCAATTCAAAAACGTTGACGGGCATATATCTATTGACAACAACAGTTTGAATCTTTCAGGATTGAGGGGTGATTTCAAAACAAGTGTGTTTAATGGTGTGTCCGGTGTTATACCCTTTTCGAGAGACAAAGTAATTGATTTAAAAGGTGAATATACATTCAACCTTACAGATGTACCATTTTTGTTTGATGTTGGGGAGTTCAACTTCAGAAATGGACACACCGATGGAACAATAGCGCTGACCGGTAGCGAAAAAGGGGGTTATACGATAAAAGGGGCTGGCCAGTTGAGCAACGCCGATGTTGTCTGGAAAAAGGCGTCTGTGACTGCTAAAGGTTCATACGAATTCAACAATGATGAAATCGTATTTGATCCTTTGATTCTCAACAAGGGGGCAACAAGCATAAAGATAAAAGGCAAATGGAAAAAACGATTCACGGACTTTAAAATCAAAGGATTTTTGGATATATCTGAGATAAAACCATTCTTTATTGCACAGTCTATGGAAATGGATGGCAAGATGGTTATAGACCTGTCTGTCAAGTATGCCGATGATGTTTTTGCGGTAATTGGCGACATCAACATGGATGAAGTCTATTTTCTATTGCCTGGTTTTATAAAAAAAAAGTCAGGAATTCTTAGTAGTGCAAGCATAGCAATTAAAAAAAAAGACAGAAATGTGTCTATTGATAAACTGATATATCGTCTCGATATTGTTGGACTGAATCTAAAGGGCACTATCAATGACTATAAGATATTCAATTTCGATGTTGCACTGGATGCAAGAGACGTTGAAAGTGTTGCGCCACTGTTTTTCTTAGATTGTGAAACAATAGGGGGTGACCTTGAGCTTAACGCCTCGGTAAGTGATTTAGCATTTCCCGTCAGGAGACTGCCTTATATTAGAGGATATGCGGACATTAAAAGGGGTGTTTTGAGATTGCCCTGGTTAAAAGAGACTATCAGAGACATAAACCTCATATCCTATTTTAAGGACGATGTCTTTGATATTATCGCAAATGATACAAAATTTGGGAAAAACACGATTAAAACAGGGGTGCTTCGCATTGAGGGGACAGATTTCCCCCATTTTTCTCTTAATATTAACATGGAGAACCTCGAATTCGATGACAATGAGGCAAAAATGGTTGGAGATTTCAGGATACCCGTGATTTACAAAAATAGCCTGCTATCGAGGGCGAAAGGAGACATGTCTTTTCACACAAAAAGACTAAAGATATCACATTTAAAAGAGGGAGAGTTGTTTTTTAATGGCTTTTATGACAACAGGACATTGAATATCGATTCGTTAAAAATCGACTCTGCTGAATCGAGTATGAATTTACGAGGTTCGATAGATTTTTCAGATCCTACGCCCCATGTCAGCATAGGCGGTAAAACGAAGAATTTTCTTGGCAAACTCATTCTGGAATCATTCAATAAAGAGTCGCATTTCATAGAGGGCGATACGAGCATTTACGGCAATATAGACTCATCGGGAGGCACATTTACAGAATTGACTCGAAACATGAATGGTAATCTTGCAATTCACAGTCGAGATGGTTTAATAAAACGCTGGAATATGTTGTCAAAGATTTTTGGATTATTGAATATGTCTGATATCTTGAGGGGAAAGTCAGATATGGCAAAAAAAGGATTGCCTTACAGGATGATGGGTGCAACGTTTCAAATAAACGATGGTGTTTTTGTCACAAAAGATTTTATTATTGATAGCCCCTCAATGTTGGTTACTGGAAGTGGTAGTGTGAATTTGAAAAAGAATGCAATAGATGCTGTTGTTGCGGTATCACCGCTTCAAACGTTGGATGCGATGCTTGACAAAATTCCTGTCTTGGGAAATTTTTTGAGAAAAAGGGATAAAGGTGTTTTGCATGTGGGGTATAATGTTAAGGGGCAACTGGAAAATCCCGGGGTTACGTTGAATTTCAAGGATAGCGTGGGACTTAAAACGATTGATTATTTTAAAAGAATATTGGTTTTACCTAAAGAGATGCTTGAATGATAGAGTGGAGGAACAATGGGCAACAAAGACAAGACGCTTGTTTCTGGGTACTCGACAACTGCGAGCCACGAAGAAAAGAGAGGTAATAAACGGAAGATTGGTATGAAAATCGGGGTCATTGGTGCTGGTAAGGTAGGTACGTCAATCGGTTATATGATGAAGAAAAAGGGGTTTAATGTTGTGGCAGTATCCGATAAATTTGAGTCACAGCTTGATAATGCGAGAAGATACATAGGCAGTGAATTATTGTACACACACGAAAACATGGAAACTGTTTATGCCTCTGATATCATAGCTATTACCACCCAAGACAGGGCAATCGCGGAGGTTGCAGATGAAATATCAGAGAAGTCGGAACAACTCGACGGCAAACTGTTTTTTCATACAAGCGGCGCCCATCCTTCATCAATAATTTCTTCGCTTGAATCAAAGGGTGCCTTGTTGGGTTCTTTTCATCCTTTGCAGACCTTTCCAGATATAGACAGCGCAATACGTGTCATCCCTGAAACATATATTTTTATCGATGGCAATGAAGAGTCGATTCCCATACTTACGGATATAGGTAAGGCTATAGGCTTTGATGTTGTGAAGATAGACGGGAAGGACAAGGTTCTCTATCATCTTTCTGCTGTATATGTGTGCAATCTTCTTTGTGCGCTGCTTTACGCGGGCCAGGAAATAATGAATAATGCCCATGTAGAGCTTAGGCCTTTTTTCCCAATCATAAAGGCAACACTGGATAATATAGAGGCAAAAGGTCCGCTAATGTCTCTTACTGGTCCGATTATAAGGGGAGATGCGGAAACCGTAATGTCCCATCTGAATGCAATAGATAATCTTGAACTCCATAAACGGGTCTATAAGGCGCTCTCTTCAGTGGCGCTTGAGATGGTAAAAAAAAGGGAAGTGCTTGACAGCGAAACCATTGATAGATTGCAGGAGATATTGAACGGAACATAGACTTTGGCAAAACATAAAGACAAAGGACATGGTGTTGGCCGTATGATGTCGGTTTTGTGTGTTACACAAAGCGAAAACTTATGTTAGGATAGTATGAAAACCTTATAGAACAGATCAAAGGAGTTTTAAATGATTAATCGAGCAATTGACAGACTTAAAGAAACTCGGTACCTCCTTGTGATAACAGGGGCAGGAATATCTGCAGAAAGTGGTATTCCGACGTTTAGGGGAAATGATGGTCTATGGCAAAACTACAGGGCAGAGGAACTTGCCACGCCTTGGGCGTTTAAGAAAGACCCTGAAGTTGTCTGGAAATGGTACGATTGGAGAAGAGGGATAATAGGCAAGGCAGAACCAAACAACGGACATCTTGCTATCAAGAAATTAGAGGAAATAATCGAGAGGTTTTTCCTTATTACCCAGAATGTCGACGGGCTTCATGGTAGAACAGGCATTAAAAACATGATTGAAATTCACGGTAACCTCTGGCGGGTGCGCTGTGAGAGAGATGGCAAAACATCTATGCTTATGGATGTGCCTTTAAAATCTATTCCTCCGCTATGTGCGTGTGGAAACATCCTAAGGCCTGATGTGGTATGGTTTGGCGAATCCATGCCAACCGAAGAAACTCAGAAGGCATATAACGTAATGAGTTTGTGTGATACCCTTATGGTAGTGGGTACTTCAGGGGCTGTTTACCCTGTTGCCTCCTTCCCGCAGACAGTGAAAGAAAAAGGTGGATTTGTCATTGAAATAAATTTAGAACCAACGCCGATAAGTTCGATTGCAGATATTTCGCTTTTCGGCAAATCCGGTGACATCCTTCCTGCTATTGTTGAGGGGATAACCGGTCAGAAAATGTTTTAACCCGAAAACTGCATTTGAAATGAACGTACCAGTAGTGTG
>MWEV01000129.1 GCA_002071245.1 Deltaproteobacteria bacterium ADurb.Bin026 | reverse complement strand
GAGGGTGTTTACGGTTTTGTAAGGAACCGCTTACAACCAAGGGGGAAAAAGGAGTTTTTGCTTGGTCGAAAATTGACCTCGCTTTGCATCCCAACGCCAGAGCCACTTGGTTATGGGATCTCTGAGGGGGGTTCATATATTGTGCAGGAGTTGCTCGAAGGAACAACCCTCACAGACGTCTTTGAAAAGGCAGACGACAAAAGCAAACTACTTATCGATCTTGCCAGATTTTTAAAGACACTGAAGGTTTGCCATGTAAGGCACAACGATCTACACCTCAACAACATCATCGCTAAAAATGGTGTATTGCATCTTGTGGATCTGCACAAAACGCAGATAAAAAAGCTGTTTACATTGGATGACGAGGTCTCAAACATTGCACATGCAATTACTATGGTATATCAGGGTATGGACGAAGACGAGAAAACCCTTTTCTTCAAGGAATACGGCAATGAAGACATAAAGCTGCCCGTGGAGGCCGAATTAAAGCGTTTAAGGCATAGATGGATAGACAAAAAGAAGAAGAGGGCGTTTAACAACACATCTATAATGACGGTTGAGGGTGACTGTGTTTGTATAGCAGGATGCAAAGACATGGGAAGGGGTGTGCTGGTTGGCACCATAAAAGAGGATAAAAAGGTCAGGGTAGAGCGTTATAGCGACCACATAAGAAAAACGTACCGAGACAAAAGGCGTTTAAAAAGGGCATGGAAAAATCACATTGCTTTGACATATCTCCGTCTTGACATAACGCCCCGGGCATTCTTTGTCAGGATGCCCTCTCATAAAGAAAGGGGATTTATTGCGATGGAAGATCTTTCCGAAAGAGGCGAAGAGCTTGACCGTTATCTCGACAGGGTATACGGTGGTTTGAATCTCCACGAAAAAAGAATGTTTATCGACAGACTGTCTGCCTTTTTTGCAAATACGATAACACAATGGGTAATACATAAGGATGTGAAGGCGTGCAATGTTTTTGTCTTGAAGGGCAAGGGCTTTGTGTTTCTCGATGTTGAGGATATTGTTTTCGAAGAGATAGACGAGGGATTATTAAAGAGGATGATGGTGCAGATGAACACGACCATACCAAAAAGGATATCAACAAGAGACAGGACAAGGTTTTTCCTTAAGCTGACCGGTGCGTTGAAAATGAAAAAAAAGGATGTTTTTAAAGACATTGTGAGTGATTCTTTGAAGAGCGTGATTGTTTATGAAGGTGCAGGGGGACTCAAGACTGAAAACTGGTAAACGGTTCTAACCCGTTAGAGCCTTACCGATACAACCTTTGAGATGCCTTCTTCTTCCATTGTTATGCCATATATGGTGTGCGATGATTCCATCGTGATCCTATTGTGTGTTATGAAGATTATCTGGGTTTTTCTGCTTATTTGTTGGATAATCTGCATCAACGATATCAGATTTGCATCATCAAGGGGTGCGTCTATTTCATCCATGAGTGAAAAGGGAGATGGTTTTGTGTCCATCAGGGCAAGCAGAAAACCAAGCGAAACAAGCGTCTTTTCTCCGCCGGACAAAAGCTCCATCCGAATAATCCGTTTGCCCGGAGGTTGTATATACATCTCTACCCCAATATTGTCCTGACTCAACGCCAAGTATCCCCTGCCGCCACGAAACAGCGTGTCCGTAAAACCCTTGAATGCGCTGTTTACCATCTCAAAGGTCTCAGAAAATATCTCTCTGGAAAGACTATCTATCTTGATAATGGTCTTTTTTAATGAATCCATTGCAATCCTCAAGTCTTCTTTCTGTTTTTCTAAAAACAGCGCCCTTTCCCTCAGTTCTTCGTATTCCTTTTCTGCTCTGAAATTTACCTCGCCGAGCTGCAAGATTTTTTTATCGATAGCCTCTTTCTCTTTGTCAAGGTCGATATCCTGGGGTATGTTTATATTTTGAGGCTCACTTATGCCGAACGTTGTTTGAAGCCTTTCAAAGATTGTGCATCTTTTTTCATTCAAGATTGCCATTTCCTTTTCAACCGCTTCATTTTTAATCCTTATCTTTTCTATTTCTTTTAAGGTGTTCTCTAATTTCTCATTGATGGCATGCTTTTCTGTGTGAATGGTGCCTGAGACAGATTTTAGCCCTTCATAGTGCTCTATATGTCTTTCAGATATTGCCTTGAGTTCATCATAGTCTTTTTCAAGTAATGCTATCTTTTTTGCATTTTGTTCAATGTCGCCCCTTATGGATTCCATTTTTTGTGCTGTTGATTTTTTGTCTTCCTTCAGCCTTGAAATAAACATCTGTTTTTGTTCCACATCCTCAAGCTGTTTTTTGATGAGGTTTTTCTTTTGCTCGTTGTCGATCGATATCTCGTGCCATTGGGCGGATATGGTCTCATGTTGCCTTTTTGTCTTTTCAAGCGTCTCCCTTAGGGTCTTTATTTTCTCTTCGATGATGCCCTTGTTTATTTCATGGCCTTCTTTTTCTGCGTATAGCTCTTCCGGTGTTTTTGAAACGGTATCCTCTGTAAAGTCTATCCTTGATTCCAATTCTTGAAGCCTCTCCCGTGTTGTTCTAATCTCTGTATCGAGGACTGCGATCTCCTTCTCCGTGACCTTTATATATTCAACGTTTTTGTCCAACTCTGATCTAAGCCTTGAGTAAACATCATTATGTTGTTTATATTTTGCCTCCATTTCCCTTAGAGAGACCAGGTGTTTATTGTATTCAGATTCTATTTCCTTTAATTCCTTTTCTATGCGCCTTTTCTCTTGGAATCGTTTTATGTCAATCTTCTTTGCAGCCCTTTCCTGCAGTATAAACCCCCTCGAGTCTATCATGAGATCCTCGTTTAGAAAAATCCCCTCCTCGCCCCTTTCTATTCTATCGATCGCGTCTTCGGCACTCTCAATCCATCTTACCCCTATGGTCACCTCGTTGTTGTTGAAGCTTGTCATGCCCTTGACCGGGAAAAAGATAAAATTTTCATGGTATTTTCTTATCTTGTCTATTAAAGGCTCTTTGCCGCCCTCTGGCAACACATAATAATCCATTTCTCTGTAAAAAAATCTCTCCAACGCCTTTTCCTTCCCTTCGTCAACACGGATCAGGTCGATCAGCTTTTTGGTGTCGGGCGGACCTTGTTTTTTTACCTCCTGAAGGTTGCTCATTTGTTTCAAGAATTCTTCTCTCCCCTTCTTCTCTCCCCTTAAAGTCTCCATAATGCCCTTTGTTTTTGCAATAT
>MWEV01000128.1 GCA_002071245.1 Deltaproteobacteria bacterium ADurb.Bin026 | reverse complement strand
CTTTCAGAGGCGAAAAAAAAGATGAACCAATCACACAAGATTGTTACAGTTATTGGTGATGGTTCACTCACTGGCGGTATGTCTTTCGAGGCATTAAATCATGCCGGACATCTGAAAAGCGATATTATAGTAATTCTCAATGACAATGAAATGTCGATTTCAAAGAACATAGGTGCACTATCATCGCATCTAAGCAGGATTATGACGGGTGAATTTGTAAGCAATGCGAGAGAAGAGCTGAAAAAGATGCTTAAAAATATCCCGGCCTTAGGAGATAAAGTGTACAAGGCTGCTAAGCATATAGAAGAATCAATAAAAGGATTCGTTACGCCCGGTATTATCTTTGAACAGCTTGGCTTTCAATACTTCGGGCCCGTCGATGGACATAACCTCAACTATCTTATTGAAACATTTAAAAACATCAAAAGGCTAAAAGGACCTATATTTGTGCACATTGTTACAAAAAAAGGAAGGGGGTATATACACGCAGAGGATGACCCTGCAAAGTTCCATGGTATCTCTAAGTTTGAAGTTGAAACAGGTGCACCATCTGGGGATAAAACTGAAGCTTATACAGATATTTTTGGAGATGCTATAATTGAGCTCGCAGAAAAGTACGATAAAATAATAGCAATTACTGCCGCAATGGGACTGGGGACAGGGCTTGAAAAATTTTCGAAACGTTTTCCCGATAGATTCTTCGATATAGGCATTGCAGAACAACACGGTGTTACGTTCGCCGCTGCACTGGCCTTAGGCGGTTTGAAACCTTTTGTTGCAATCTATTCTACATTCCTTCAGAGGTCTTATGACCAGATCATATTGGATGTATGTCTTCAGGGGCTTCCCGTTGTCTTTGCGGTTGATAGAAGCGGTATTGTAGGGCAGGACGGCCCTACACACCATGGGGCATTTGATATAACATATTTCAGGCATATTCCAAACATGATACTTATGGCTCCAAAGGATGGTGAAGAGCTCAGACATATGCTCTATTCCGCATATATGTATGATAAGCCCACCGCGATCAGGTATCCAAGGGGCAAGGTACATGGTCCAAAAACATTTAATGGGTTTGAAGAGATACCAATCGGAACATGGGAAAAACTGAGGGATGGAGATGACCTTGCAATTATCGCATGTGGCAATACAGTATATCCTTCCATCCAGGCAGCAACGGAACTTGCAGCAGAGGGTATACAGTGCACAGTGATAAACGGTAGATTTATTAAGCCTATGGATAAGGACATGCTTTTTGAAACGGCTTGCTCCAAAAAAAGGATTTTAACGGTCGAGGAAAACACTTTAGTCGGAGGATTTGGAGGCGGCATAATGGAGCTCTTGTCCGATGAAGGCATATATGCCTCAGTCCGTAGATTGGGTATGCCCGATAAATTTTTAACGTATGGCACCCAGGAAACGCTGAGAGGAAAGGTTGGCCTAACATCGGAAGGGATCAAAAACACAATACGTAAGTGGTTAAAGAACGTATAGATATAATGCTTGCAAAAAAAGGCCTTGCGCCGTCACGCGAGAAGGCGAAGGTTCTGGTTATGGCAGGCGAAGTATACATTGGAAATGAGCGGGTGCATAAACCCGATATAAAGGTACCTTTTGATGTAGAAATTGAGATAAAGAAAGATTCGATACCGTATGTAGGTTATGGCGGGGTGAAACTCGCACATGCGGTGAATGCCTTCAATGTCGATTTATGTGGTAAGGTAATAATCGACATAGGCTCATCTACAGGCGGTTTTGTCGATTTCATGTTGAAATCGGGTGCGCTTTATATTTACGCTATTGATACCGGTACACATCAGTTACATGAAAGTCTCAGAAAAGACAAGAGGGTAATATTGAAAGAGCATTTCAACGCCAGGTATCTTGTCTTCGAGGATGTAGGAGAAAAGGTGGATCTTGTCACGATAGATGTATCCTTTATATCTCTTAAAAAAATACTTCCAGCAACAATCCCACTTCTTAAGCCTGGAGGTCATATCATCTCGCTCGTAAAGCCACAGTTCGAGGTTGGAAGATTTGAGGTAGGAAGAGGCGGGATAGTGAAAGATAAGGGTAAAATAGAGGGTGTATTGGAAGATATAAAGTCATTCGGTAAAACTCTTGGCTTGAAATACATGGATTTTGTTGAGTCACCACGCGAAAAGACAAAAAAGAACAGAGAATATTTTATGTTATGGGGACTATAAAAATACCTCAAGCGGTTCAATATTTTGCAAGCATCATCTTCAAGGAAAAGAACCATCTTGTCGATGCAAAAGACAACATATTGCAACTCGTTGGAAATATTCAGGAAGAAACGACTACCATGCCTTTTTCCAAGACAGATTATTATGAAAGAGAGATGGGAAGTGACCTTATACGCATCTTTGTTCTTTTTGAAACACTTATGCAAAGAGATGTACTATCGGACATAAAAATAATAACAAACGATATTGAGACATTGCTCGCAAAAAACGATGCAAGGACAGTCAACATTGACCCAGGCTATATGTCACTCGAAAACATAGTTCTTGCGACGACAAAGGGTTACGCCCACAGGATATATATTGGAAAAGGCATATACGGTGACCTGACACTCATCTATAATACCGGTACATATAGGCCGCTTGAATGGACTTATCCTGATTACGGCGGGGATGATATTATCGCTTTGTTTAATAGATGGAGAGGATTTTTGAAGGCAAAGCTAAAAGGGTTTGGGGGTTCTGAAATCCAGGCAGCAAAGCCATAATTGTGCCGTTAAGCTATCGATATGACAAAAATCCTTTGCAG
>MWEV01000127.1 GCA_002071245.1 Deltaproteobacteria bacterium ADurb.Bin026 | reverse complement strand
ATTTTAATATGCTTTGAATAATTGAAACGATTTCTTTACTAAAATCTGCGAGAACATCGCTCATTGCATATACAATATCTTTGTAATCATTTCCTTTTATTGGTTTTGTTATGGAGAACTCCCTAATTGACACGACTGTTCTTCCGTCTTTTGCAACGATGCCCCATTTGGCTTTTAGAAAGATCGAACCATTTGCCGATGCATCTAATCGCAATATATAAATTGGTATCCTGTATGCTTCAGGGACTGATGTTTTCCATGAAATAATCGTTATCTTTTTCGGCGCAAGCAGGGAAGAAATGTTTTCAATAAGCACTCTCATTACATCTATCTTAAGAGAGCCACCCCACAGGTTGAATTCTGATAACATTAATTCATTTTCTGCCGTGCGGGTGACAATCTGTGGTTTATCGAGATAATCGGGTATTTCAACAGGTCCTATACCAAAGACTATATCGGAATCCTTGACAGAATAGATTTCTGTATTTTTATCTGTAGGAATGGTGTTCAGGGTGTAATACTTTGGAACCGGTGAACTGCTGCTGCAACCAATTAAAAGGGATATTGCGATGATAATCAACAGTATACGTATCATGTCTACTCTCCTTTTTGCTGTTTCTTGCCCCATATGAGGGATTCAGGATAACGTTGCAGGTAATCGCTTAAAAACCTCAAGGAACGTGCGGTATCTGATATCTCCTTTAGGGTATTGTCGACCTCAAGAACGACTGTTGAGTTTTCAGATGCAATACCCTGAATGGAATTCAAGGCATGTTCTGCCTTTTGCAGTGTGTTTTGGATGGATAGAAGCGTTTCGCCAACCTTTGCAGGGACGTCCTCACCTTTTTTTAGGATTTCTCTTACCGACCCAGAACTGGCTTTGACATTTTCTATGACAGGATCAATCGCATTATCTATTTTCGAAAGTATCCTTTTAGTGTCTTTGAGACCTTCGTTAACCAGTTCGAGACTTGATGCAAATTTTGGCGAATTTACAGCCTTATCCACCCCCGCAATTGCACTAAGGAGCTTATTGAAAAGCTCTTTGAGAGGAATATCATCGGCAGACTCCAACAGCTTTTCCAGGCCAGATTTGACGGTTGGAATTTCAGTGTACCTTTTGTCAAATCCGACGATTTTTGCTGGTTTACCTGGATGAAAATCGAGGTTTACCATAAGCTGTCCCGTTACCATGCTTTGAAGTTCAAGGGTTGCACGAAGCCCCTTATTTATCAACGTCCTATCGAGCTCTTCTTCGTCTGTAAACTTACCTATTACTAAAAACTTTTTAGGGTCAAGCTCTACATAGACCGGAATAAGAAATGAAACATCTTTGGCGTCAAACCTAAGAACAATGTCTTTTACGATACCGACCTTCACACCCCGGAACATAACAGGTGAACCTATGTTCAGACCGGCAACAGATCCCTCAAAGTACATAACAAGGGGCATTTTTTCAGAGAAAAACCTCCCTGAGCCGAAGACAACAACCGCTAATACGGCAAGGGCAATCGCACCTATTACAAAAACGCCGATAAGGGTTTTACTGGCGGGTTTGCTCATAATCTATTCTTCCTCCACACATAAAATTTTCCATAAAAACAATCTGCCCCATGATCAATGCTATACTTTATCGCTTATCTTTTTCTCCCTCTTGTCAGGAAGGCATGAACAGTTGGGTTTGTGCATTCTTCGAGAAGTTTCTTTGGATTTCCTGTTGCTATCATAGTTTTTGATTCGGCATCGAGAAAAACAGAATTGTTGCCTATTGCAAAAATACTTGCCAGTTCATGGGTCACGATGACTACTGTGGATTCAAGGCTGTCACGCAGTTCGAGGATCAAATCGTCAAGCAGACGCGCGCTGATTGGATCGAGTCCTGCTGATGGCTCGTCGAAAAAAAGTATTTCAGGGTCAAGTGCCATAGCCCTTGCCAACCCTGCCCGCTTTTTCATGCCCCCGCTTATCTCAGAGGGGTAGTAGTCTTCAAACCCGGCAAGCCCCACAAGGGCAAGTTTGAGTGATACGATCTCATTTATCTCTGAGCGGCTTAGGTCTGTGTATTCCTCGAGCGTGAGCGCTATATTTTCAGCGAGGGTCATTGAGCTCCAAAGGGCGCCGCTTTGATATAGAATCCCGAAGCGCCTCATAAAGTGCTCCCGTTCATCGGGGTTCATATCCCACAGGCTTGTATCTTCATATAATATCTGACCTTTTGCCGGTGACTGAAGCCCTACGAGGTGTCTTAAAAGGGTGCTTTTGCCGCATCCGCTACCCCCCATAATAATAAAGATGTCACCGCGATTTACATTAAAAGCAAGACCGTGCTGGATCACATTGGTTCCATATGCCATAGTGAGGTCTCGCACTACAATATGGGCATCGGAAGGTTGGGCGTTCAATTTAATATCAATATATTCGGGATCGTTTGACCTTTTATTTTCCACCTGTATTCTTGACCTTTATCTTCTTATGTATGTTTAGAGATTTAGCCAACCCTCCATATCAGTCTATGGCTGATATGGTTCGATGTATTGAGGGTTCGAGGGGATAACGCAATAAACGCTTCTATCTTTTCTCTCCCTTTGAATCCTTGAATCTTTTCTCTCCCGTCAACTATCAACTGCTTTCTCTCCCCTCATTCCCTATTCTATTAAATACCCAACACATTACATATCAATGTTATAATAGCCGTTGCAACCACAATGCTCACAATACCTGTCACCACCGCTGATGTTGTTGCGTCACCGACTGCCGATGCACTCCGCCCGCATTGAATACCCCTTAGACATCCTGAAATGGCCACGAGTATACCGAAAACAAAAGCACTTATAAGGCCTATCCATAGATTTGTAAGTGTGAGGGCACTTTTTGTTTCAAAGAAATATTCTGTGAGACTTATATCGAAGCCTGCCACCGCGACAATTACGCCGCCCATGATACCCATTAAATCAGAATACAGCGTCAAGAGTGGCATCATTATTGAAAGGGCTGTTATTCTTGGAATCACAAGAAATTCTATGGGGGAGATACCAGATGTCTTCATGGCATCGATCTCTTCATTTACCTGCATTGTTCCTATTCTTGCAGCAAAGGATGCGCCTGTGCGGCCAGCCATAATAATGCCAGTCATCACGGCTGCCATCGCCCTTGTCATAGCAATACCAACGAGGTCTGCAATATATATCTGTGCCCCGAACATTTTAAGCTGTATGGAACCTACAAAAGCGAGGATCATTCCGACCAGTATGCTTATCAGTGAAACAATAGGCAGTGCATTTGCGCCGCATTCCTGGATAATCATCAGAAGGTCTGAGCCTCTGAAGCGCGCCTTACCTGTTAGCATCTTCTTGTAAGCAATTGAAATCTCACCGATGAAGGCGATCATTTCGAGAATGGATTTACAGAATGCAATTACGGAATCTCCGGTTTTTGCCAGGAATGAAATATGTGTTGTTTTTTTTCTATCCCCTTCCCGTTCAGCAACTGCAGAGGAAAGACGAAAAAGTCTTTGTGTGCCTTCAGGAAGACCTTCTTCATGTAAATGTATGTTTTTTTGTAGACATATCTTTTTTAGATTCACAAGAAAGGCGAGCAAACTGCTATCCCATTTACCCAATCTTTTCGTATCAAAGACAATATTTTTGGGCTGTGTCCCATTTTCTATCTCTTTGTAGACATCGTTTATTTGAGGTCGATTATTATTGATCGTCCAATTACCGGTTAGATGTATAACGAGAAGCCCTTCTGTCGAACGGCTGAATTCCAATCCGCTTTGTTTTTTTTCCTGTTCTGTCGGTGTTATTGTCATA
>MWEV01000126.1 GCA_002071245.1 Deltaproteobacteria bacterium ADurb.Bin026 | reverse complement strand
TAAGCTTCCATGTGAATCATTATCCTGCATAAAACGTCCCATTTTTTCCTCCAGCGCCGAAGGCGTCCACCTAACGGTCGGGTTCAGCCGCACGCGGAGCGTGTCGGCTGCAACCCGTTGTTAGGCGTTTTCAACATGTAATGCCTTTTCTAAATCTATAAATTCGTATGCGGGCTTGCTGATAAAAAGGTCTCCTTGTATTGATTCTAATTTCGCAATAGTTGCTTTAATAGCGTGTTCAGATTGGTCAATACCAATCCATCTTCTCTGAAGAATATGTGCTGATTTTAAGGTTGTTCCTGAACCGCAAAAACAATCTAAGACTATGCTATCTGGATTTGAAGAAGTACGGATGATTAAGTCAAGCAACTCAGGATTCTTTTCGGTTGGATACGCTGGATATTGTGGGTCTTTAAATTCCCAAACATCTTGAACCCTTTTGCCTTCTCTTTCGTCTGCATAAATTATTTTTCTCGGATTCCCAGTTGAAGACCACTCAATGAAACCTTCTTTGTCCCACTGTTCAAGTGTTTCAACATCTGTACGCCAATGCCTACCTTTAGGCGGCATCATTCCTTTAAAGGGTTGATTTGATTTCCCGTTTTCGGTTTCACCAGGCGCATGTATTGGAACAGTTGTATATCTTCGTCCCTGTTTATCTATTTTGGGGAATAGTTTTTCAATATCTTTTTCCGTGTATTTTTCTCTTGGTTCGTTCCAAATAGGATTTGTAGATTTCGTATAGAAAAGGATGAGGTCTTTAATGTTACCAAAACCTATGCGGTCAAAGTTCTTTGGGTTGCACTTAATTCTCGTAATATCATTTCTGAAATTCTCGATTCCAAAAATCTCGTCCATCATAACTTTAACATAATGCCCGATTTTATAATCAATATGCACATAAATAGAACCCTGCTCAGACATCAACTCTTTCAATAAAAGTATTCTTGCTCTCAAAAACTCGACAAAGTCTTTCCCGACAAGTCTATCCGAATAGGCAATCTCGCCGTTTCTTGAATTGCTAATTGTAGATGCTCTGCCGTCTGTGATAGTAAAATTACCGCCCGTTGCAAAGGGAGGGTCAATATAAACTAAATCTATTTTACCTTTCAGTTTTCTGGTCTGCAAAAGATAATAGAGCCCCTTAATGTTATCGCCCTTGATGAGTAAGTTTTCCATTGATTCGTGTTCCCTATTCATCTTCATAAGTTATACAGAAACTCGCGTAATACTAACGCGCTCATAATATTGTGGTCTTTATAGGTAGTAGTTATAGACTTGTACATCTTATTGTTCCCTTTGATGTACAACACTCCATCTAGGATAGCAATTTTTATTGCCCTAACTCCTTTTGCTTCAATAGTACTAATTGCATCATTGAACTGAGCGTTTTGATGTCCACCGAAATCAGTCAGGAATTTTGCTTCTCCAATAATGTATTTGCCCTTGAATCGCGCTATAAAATCAAGTCCTTTTTCATGTTGGTAGCCCAAATTATTCCTTGCGAACCCCATCATGGCATTGTCACTTGCATCTAAGATGGCGTCATCATTACTCGCTATAAATTGTGACAATTTAATAGGTGTAATACCAAGAGATTTCTTTCTCAACCATTCTCGAAACATTGGGCCAATCTGACGATTTGTTTCCTTTGGTTCGCTTGACCTTTCAAATATCTTATCAAGTCCCATTTCGTAAAGTCTTCCACAAATGCGGTTTACAGTTCTTGGGTTTCTACCGATTGCGGAGGGGTCTCTTTTCAGGTATGCTACATAACTATCTTTTATTGGAAATAGGTCAAGTCTCAAAAGTTCCTTGATAAGAGCATCATTATCTTTACGAATAAAGGCTTTTTCAACATTAGCCCATATCTCTTTGTCAATGTCTCTTATCCCTTCAGGAATAGTGGGATATACATGAAATAAGTCATCAAGATATGACCTTTGATTTGCATATTCTATGCTCAATTCAGTCCATCGGTTCATTACGTTCTCCTATTTTTACGCCTAACATATTCTACCTCAGAAAACCCTATAAGTGAACAATCATAAAATTCAGAAAGAATAAAAGCGCAATAAGCTTCGCGCAATAATTGTTAGGCTGTTTTGAAGCGCGAATAAGTTTCTCTGCGTCATATTTGATTGAAGAGTGATAAGCAACAAAGTAGCTGCTGTGCTTTTGTGCCTATGCTTCTTAGCTGCTTTGTTTCAATCGCTCTTTGGTACTTGCCTAGAAGGCTTTCTTTTAACGGAGCATTTAGGCAAAGTGCAATGCCGGTTAGCTTCATGGTTCATGGCGCAGTTCCATAAAGGATAGGGAGGCTTTTATGTCGTCACACTATAATAGAAGCGATTTTATACAGTTCTTGATTGAAAAGTGCCACTTTGGGGACAAGAAAACTAAATGGGCCTGTTATTGGGTTGAGAGGTTTGAGCAATTATCCCCCGAGTGGGAGCAAGACCGTGAGCATGCCATCGAAGCATTTAATGATCTTTTATGCAAAAAGAAATCTGATATAGTTGTG
>MWEV01000125.1 GCA_002071245.1 Deltaproteobacteria bacterium ADurb.Bin026 | reverse complement strand
GTGGGTAGCTTCTGGTCAAACGACCTTGTAAAACCGGCAACAATCGGCTCTCCGAATTTATTCCCATAGTCACTCGCACCATCGCTTGCCTTTATCTCCATATCGAGCGATGAAGCAAGGCTGGATGGATATGTAAATGATTTATTTTCCCATGGGAGTTCATAGCCCGGGATAAGCAGATTCCCTGTACAATAACCTGCTGTCCCTGCAATCACAAACCCTCCCCTACCGGTTGCCTGGACATCACGTATCCTTCCGCCTGTGCCTGTTTCAGCGCCAGGAAAAGGTGCAACACCTGTTGGAAAATTATGTGTCTCAGCAGTAAAAATGATGTGATAACAAACCTTATTTTTTCTGAAAGGCGACGGCCTACCTGGTCTTTCAGGTAAGATTGTCCAACAATCGTACCCTTTGATACCGCTCGAATTATCTTTAAATGCAATCACACTATTTGATGGATTCGTCTCCAATGTTGATTTCACAATATCCATAAGCGTATCAGGCATGAAGGAACCATCTATAATCTGTTTGCCTTTAAAATATCCGTGGCGTGAATGTTCGCTGTTCGCATTGTCCAAATCCCTTATTTCAACTATTGTTGGGTTTCTACCTTCATGCTTAACAAAGTAATCGTAATATAGATTCCTGTCCCACTCATCCATTGCAAGTCCTGGCACATCCAGTAATGCATCGGGCCCCTTTTCCTTCATAGGGATATCATAAACCGCCTCTGGAATTATCCCTGTTTCAAACATTGTCAGAGGGCTGTCATATAGACACTCGGTCATTCGGTCATGATTTTTCCGTATAAAGCCTTCCCTGTCTACCCCTTCATCAAGCACATACCGCCTTGATCTTTCTATGCGTGTCACCTTTTCAAGACCGCACGTATTGCAAATGGAAACGATATTGGTAGAATAGGCAGTGGCAAAATTCATTCTGGGGCCAAGTTCCACAACACTATCTGCACCATAATGCATTGATTTTTCTAAAACACCCTTAACGATAAAGCCATCAGTTAAAATCTGCTTCAACATTAAAAGCTCTTTTTCGTTAAGAGGTTCTGAGGTCTCTATATTAAAGCAATATTCAAAATTCACATCTCTTTTTAAAAAAAGGTGTAGCATCTTTCCCATCCTTTTAAGTTTTCTGTCTTGCCTCACCTGCTAAAACAAACATAATTTCGGGTTACTGTAATATTGCATAATTCTTCTCAAAGGTAAAAGAAGAATTTTATCTTTCTCCTTTTGCTGCAATGTCAGGATAGCACATATCGATTTAATTACGTTTGACAATATCAGTTATGTTATGGACATCTTCCTTTGTGTGCCCCAAACTTCTGGTGGATAGAAAAACTGTATGCCCAGTAGCATATCTCGAACAATCTATGTGAACACCGCTTTCGGTAATCGTCACATCGATATAGCACACATCGTCACAATCTGCTGGGGCAGCATAATTCCCGATGAGGGTTTCCGCAGAATTAACTATCCTGTATATATCAATCATTTCAAAAGTTGTCTTTTGAGCCGTCAGAAAGCTTCTTGCCCCAGGAGTTAAAACAGCCATGCCTTTTCGATCTTTCCAGTTTATTACAACCTTTACAACATCCCTTGAATTGTTCTCTACTGTTAAATAGCCTGTCTCTGCTACGCACACGCCTGCTGAAAAAAACGAAAGCAATAAAGGCATGATAAATATTATCGACAATAGTTTCAATGCGAATTCTTATTTTTGAATATTCTTTTGTACGTTTTGCATGCCCCGTAACAAGTCAGTACAGCAACCCCGACTACCAGAGGCACACCGAACACAATAATGGTGGACAATGTTTTTATTGCGTTTGCAGCCTTTTTAGCCTTCGGATATAGCTTTATGTAATCTGTTTCGCCCATTTCAATAAAAGATTATATCACAATTTGGAATTGTATCAACTTTTATACAAAAATTACAGTGTGTAAACCAAACCATTAATATTGTTTAAACTTTACCGCTGTGATATTCTTTTATTGTGGTATCAGGCCTAACAGATTTGCTTAGCCGTGCACATTAGGAGAAAACACGATAAACATGACACGCAACACAGAATTTGCAATTGCATACAACAGGCGTGGCAACAGGGATGTCAGCAAGGGAGACTACAAATCAGCAATTGATAATTATAAAAAGGCGATAGAATTCGATCCGTCGTACAAAGATGCCTATATAAATATCGGTGATATATACAGCAATCTCTTAAATCATGAGGAATCCATTTTTTATTACTCTAAAGCCATTGTACTTGACCCTGGATGTGCTGAGGTTTTCATAAAACGCGGCATGGCGTACGGGAATATAGGCGATTACGACCTTGAATCGCAGGATTACAGCAAGGCGATAGAACTCACCCCCGGTGATACATCGCTATACGGCAAACGCGGAATAGTCTATATGCTCACCGGAAGATACAGGGAGGCAATAGACGACTATACAAAGCTCATTCAGTTAGCACCTTCATTTTATTGGGCATATGTCATAAGGGGTGATGCCCTCCAAGCCATTGGCCTTTATAGGGACGCCATTGAGGACTACAATTCGTTTATAAGTGTCTACCCTGATTATCCCCAGGTGTACAATAACCGTGGAAAGGCATACGAAGGTCTGGGTATGGACAAAGACGCCCTGCTTGACTTTTCAAGGGCTATTGAATTAATGCCTGAATTCTCTGAGGCTTACACAAACAGAGGGGAATTACTCAGCGGTATGGGCAGTTACAATGATGCTGTTGTGGATTTAAAAACAGCCGCACGCCTTGGAAACAAACATGCACAAAACCTTCTCAAATCAAAATCTATCGAATGGTAACGCTTTTATAATCAATCCTCTTCCATATGACACTCTTGAAACATGCCTGAATGCTTACCCGAAAAGGCGGCCATCTTAAGCCATGCATAACGAGGCATCCTCTTGCTTAAATACTTTAATAAATGCTCGTTCGAACACATATTTTCATTATTTTTTTCTGCAAAGATATCCTTTTCCATGATCACAAACCTCCCTGCTGAAATAATTGAAAACGTTACGAACAAAATAAGAGCAAATATCATGCCAGAGAAAAAGGTGTGGATTTTTCAGTAAAACCGTTACTTGTGTTGTAAATATTTTAAATTATGTAAAGTCCGACTTTTAAAAATGTAAAACCCTGTTAACCGGATTCGTGTCGGGGTTTCGGTGTGATGCCGTATTCCTTCAGTTTTTTATTGAGTGTAGGACGTGAAATATTAAGTGCTTTGCAGGCGTTTCCATAATGCCACTTCAACTCTTGTAATACCCTTATAATCATGTCTTTCTCTGTTTCAAAATCATCAGTATCTGCCTTGTCCTTTTTATCCCCACCCAATGGTGGTTTTGCATCTTTTCTTTTGCCTTTAAGAAGCGGTGCAACATATCTATCCAGGATGACATCTCCCTGCGCATACATCGCTAAACGTGTAAGAACATTTTCCAGCTCTCTCACATTTCCTGGCCAGTCATATTCCATCATCCTTCTTAATGCCCTGCCTTCCACCTCCATAATCTTTTTATGGAGATCCCTGTTAATTTTATTAAGATAATATTCAATAATTAAAGGTATATCCGCCTTTCTTTCCCTTAAAGGCGGTATTCTGACTGTGGCAACGGATAGACGATAATACAGGTCTTCCCTGAATTTGCCCTCGTTCACCATCTTAAAAATATCCCTGTTCGTAGCAGCAATAATGCGTGCATTGGATTTTATCGTTTTCTCGCCTCCGACACGCTGGAATTCCTTTTCCTGCAGGAAACGAAGCAGTTTAGCCTGTATTTCAAACGGTATCTCGCCGACCTCGTCAAGGAGTATCGTCCCGTCGCCCGCCTGCTCAAACTTTCCCCTTTTTGCAGCAATAGCACCTGTAAACGCACCCCTTTCATGCCCAAAAAGCTCGCTTTCCAGAAGATTCTCAACAATTGCAGAACAATTGATTGGAATAAAAGGCTGTTCCTTATAAGGACTGTGAAGATGTATAGCCTTTGCAACAAGCTCTTTACCTGTGCCTGTCTCGCCCTCTATAAGCACGTTAATCCTGTTGCCGGAAAGTATGCTTATCGTTTTAAATATCTCCTTCATCTCCTTGGTCTTACCTATAATCTCGCCTTCCTTGGTCTGGTGGTTTACATCTACCACAAGGCCGCTAACCTTTGTTCTCGACAAATCAAGCGCACGTTCGATTGCCCCTTCAAGTTCATCGACATCAATTGGCTTTGGTATGTATTCAAATGCTCCGAGCTTCATGGCCTTTATAGTGGTTGACATGTCGTGGAATGCTGTAATGATAATGACATACGGGGTATTTTTAGTTTCCTTTAACTGCTTTAAAATATCAAGGCCGTCAGCATCAGGTAGGCGGATATCAAGTATAAGGACATGGGGCATAAAAGTAACAACCTTTTTTATGCACTCTCTACCGTTTATAGCACACGCCACACCGTAACCCTTCTCGGAAAGATACACATCGAGCAGTTCAAGAGACGATGGTTCATCGTCAACTATTAATATCCGTGCAGGTTTTGCATCACTATCGTCAAAATAGTCTTTCATGTTGTCGGTATTGTAAAATTAATACAAACCCCTTTGGGTTCAGCCGGAAATATGCTTATTGATCCTCCGTGCGCCTCGATAATCTTTTTCGTGTTGGCAAGCCCAAGTCCTGTACCTTTTGTTTTTTTACTGAAAAACGGGTCAAGCACATAAGGCAGATCATCAATACCAATACCCTGCCCATTATCACAAATTTCGACAGTAACAAAACCTTTTTTGCCCCTGTGGTGTTTCACGGTTATATTTATCTGCCCCGTTTCTTTGAGTGCCTCTATGGAATTCAGCAAAAGATTTATGATAGCCTGCTCCATTTTTTCCGCATCAATAAGGACATTTTTTACACCTTTTTGATAGGATTTTTTTATAATGATACCTTTATCCAATATTTTTGTATCGAGTATTTCAAGACATGATTCAATGATTTGTGTAACTGAGGCCGGCTTGAAGTCAAATTTAATTGGTCTTGCAAAATCAAGCATCTCTGTAACAATCCTGTCAAGACGGGAAAATTCTTCTGAAAGGATTTCGAGACGTCTTTTCTCCTTCCCGGTAAATGCGGGATTTTTGAGCAGCATCTGTATGCTCATTTTAGCTGCGGAAAGGGGGTTTCGGATTTCATGGGCAAGCGAGGTGGTCAGTTGCCCAATATGGGCAAGATTTTCAGATTCTCGGATCCGTTTCTCTATCTCCATCCTCTCTGTTATATCCCGACATATGCCTATTGCGGCCTCTTTCCCCTGATAGAATGTCCGGGCAACTCTGTTTTCTGTGGGTAGGCTGGTTCCATTTTTATGCAGCCTGCTATACACATAATTTTCCTTTGATTGACTTTTAGACATTCTTTTTTCATAAAGTCTTTTGACCTCCTCGAGAGATTCGGGTGCAATAAAATCTGTATAAGCTCTTCCTATTGCTTCCTTCAGCTTATAACCGTGCATTTCACAAAACGCCCTGTTTGCATAAACAATTTTGCCTTCCTGGTTCACAAAATAACCATCGTGAATCTCTTCTACCAGTGTCCTGTATTTTGCCTCTGACTGGGCAAGCTCTCTTGTCCTTTCTTCCACCTTCATCTCAAGGGCCTGGGCATAACCCCGTATCTCTTTTTCAGAAAGCGCTTGAAAATAATCACTGAACCTGTGAATAGTATAACTTAGACAGCCATTGAGGCGCTCCAACACATCTATAAACTCCTCCCCGTTCAGCTCCAAGGTAAGAATCCTCAACAAAACCGTTCTGTACAACTCAAACGCCTTTTGGACTTCCGAAAGGGAAAAACCCTCCCTAGAACGGATATTGCCTATTTTTTCAACAACCCTATCAATCTTTAAAAAATCATGTTTCACAAGCGCATCATAATTTGCTTCAAACGCGGCAGAGCAAGTAGAATAGAGTGTATTAACAGATAAGGATGAATAGGTGGGACTCACTTCCTTGTGAAGCCTCTCGACCCATTCATCCAAAATCCTGTCCCTGTATTTTTGAAGAATATCGCCAATCTCCATATGCATATCCTTTTATATCATATAGCACAAAGGCTTTTAAACTTCCATAAATACAGCCTTTTTCGGATTTTTTATGATGCCTTCCTCAGCTTAAATCTCTGAATCTTTCCGTTTGCTGTCTTGGGCAGTTCATCGACAAAATAAACACCTCTCAACCATTTAAACTTCGGCAATCTTTCACTTGCAAAACGGAGCAATTCTTCACCAAGTTCTTCATCATCGGCACAATCCTTAAACTCTTGATTCAACGAAATGTATCCAAACGGCTTGCTAAGACCCTCTATGTTGTGCCCTACCACAGCAACCTCATGAACCGCCTTGTGCTGCATAAGAACATTTTCTATTTCTATTGGGGATACCCATATCCCCCCGGCCTTCAGCATGTCATCGCCCCTTCCCTGATACGTGAAAAAGCCATCTTCCTCGGTATACATGTCGCCAGTCTTAAACCATCCGCCGGGCATTAGCTTCTCTTTGTTTACTTCCGGTTTATTCCAATATCCTTTTGTAACGCTTTCGCCCCGTATGATTAACTGGCCCGGTTCGCCCGAGGGAACATCATTGCCGTTTTCATCTATTATCTTGGCCTCATATCCAGGCACAACACGCCCTGAAGTGCCGGGCTTGATATCGTCCTGCATGTTTGAGATAAAGATGTGGAGTGCCTCTGTCGAGCCAATGCCGTCAAGTATTTTAAGATTTGTTTTTTCTTCCCATTTGTTAAATATTGCCTGTGGCAATGCCTCTCCGGCAGATGCGCAGACACGGACCGATTCAAAAGGATTGTTGCCGTTCATCTTTTTAAGCACAGAATTATACTGGGTAGGCACACCGAAAAACACTGTCGGCTTAAATGTGGCAACTGTTTCCATAACACTCTCTGGTGTTGGCGGAGACGATAGCAACACTGTAGATGCCCCATATCTTAACGGAAAGCTTAAGCTGTTACCAAGGCCATATGCAAAAAAGAGCTTGCTTACGGAAAAAACAACATCGTTCTCATTCATATTGATAACATGCTTTGCATAATGGTCTGCAGAATGGATCATGTCAATATGCCTATGTGGCACTCCTTTAGGTCTGCCTGTGCTTCCCGAACTGTAAAGCCAGAATGCTATATCGTCTGCATCTGCAGGATATGTGTCCGCAGTTGGTTCAGAAAAACCCATAAGGATTGGAAGATTCATGTCGGAAAACAGTTTATAGCACAGATGATTGGTCTTTATCGTGGCAGCATTACTACGCTTTTCAGTAACAAGCACCCGTGCCTCCATATCATCAATCATATATTCGTAATCACTCTCGTTGAGCATAGTATTGACAGGCACTGGCCACGCCCCGTATTTAATGCTTCCCAGGAATGCATAAAAAAACATCGGCGAATCTGGTAGATGTATCATGACTCGTTCTGTTGGTTTTACCCCTAAAGATTTCAGAATGTTTGCAAATTTGTTCACATGTGTAAACAGTTTTTCGTATGTAACACTTTCTTTGCCACAGTATATCGCCGTCTTCTGCCCCCTGAGCGATAAGTTCTGGTTTAACAGCGCATCTGCAACATTGAATTTTCCTCTATTTTTTTTACTTTTCATCACCGTTACCTCCATTATATATTTGGAATTATTCATAACAGACAGTAACGCAAGAGTTGTGCCATAGCAGCCTTATTTCAATAGTCCTGTTATATTAATATGTTACAGATTTATATTATTATTAGTTGAAGCAATATTAAAAAAAACGGTTCGAATTATTGAAACCATGCTTTAAATAATTAAAAACGATTCAGTTTACCCGAAAACTGCATTTGAAATGAACGTACCCGTAGTGTG
>MWEV01000124.1 GCA_002071245.1 Deltaproteobacteria bacterium ADurb.Bin026 | reverse complement strand
CATAGAGATACAGGCATCACAATGAGGCCGTGGCATGAGGCTTTGCGGGATTATCTGCTCAAAAAGTGAAAGCGATCTTTTTCTCCGACGCCCACATCGATAAAAATGACACCCAAAAAATATCGTTTGTTGAGAAATTCATAGATGATGTATGCAGCGATGCAGACATTGTCTTCATATTGGGGGACCTTTTTGAGTTCTATCACGGATATGAAGGATACATCTTTCCCTGGTATAGAAGCATCACAGAATCCTTTAAAACGCTCGTTGAAAAAGGAAAAACAGTGTATTTCATCGAAGGCAACCACGAATTCAAGATGGGTGCATTTTTCGAACGCTATACGGGCACAAGGTGTGTGCATAACATTACGATGGACATCGAAGGAAAAAAAACTTATATATCACACGGTTATGAAATCAGTAAATTTTATCTGACAAAATTTCTCAAAACGCCTTTTGTAAGCTGGATAATGGATACTTTGGGCCCCAAGATCACATGGTCGATTGCTTCATCTGCAAGAATATTCCTGTCAAACAAGAAAAAACCTTACAACAGTAAAGCATTAAATCTTTTCAGGGAGTATGCTTTGAAAAAGTTCAATGATGGCTACGATGTCGTAGTGTTGGGACACTCACATATGGCAGACAAATTCGAACATCAATCAGGCGGTGGAATAAAACAATACTTTAACACAGGGGACATCATCAGACATTGTTCATATGTTGAATACAATAGCGCAACCGGTTTTGAATTAAAAAGATTCAATACCTGAAACGTTTTGATTTTAAAATGCGATGCTTATCACCCGCTGTCCGATGTACGATATTCTCAATCCTGCATCATTACAAATACACGACATCAATTGATGTATCTGTAACCCTCTCAAGACCATGCCTTCTCACAATGAAATCTACTTCGATGCCTATTGCCCCCTCACCAGGGATTATAAACTTAGGCTCGAAAGCGAAAACCATGCCTTCCTGCAACAGCATCTTGTGCCTCGGCGTTATCACGGGAAGCTCATTTATCTCAAGCCCAAGCCCATGGCCAATAAAACCGACCTTGCCTTCACCGTAACCCATAAAATAATCCTCGAGTTTCTCTTTTTGTGCCCTTTTTAACGCCCTCATAAATATCTCGGTACCGTTTACGCCTTCTTTTCCAAATTCCATTGCATCTGCAATGATATCTGCCGCCACATTATGTGCCTTTTTAAAAATATCCTTCATCTCACCGACAACAAACGCCCTTGTCTCATCGGTGACATAACCGTTGTAACCCCCGCCGTAATCAACAAGGACTGGTATATCTCTTTTGATTGTGTTTATCGATGCGCCCTGGCCTATGGCAGGGGTAATACCAACACCAGAGATGGGTACATCTGCGCCAGAAGGCATAGTTGCAGAATACCCGTGTGTTACATAACAACTCATCATCTCCTGATTAAGGCCCCTCATCCTCAAAAAACCTTGATGCCCCATTCTTCTGCCCTCTGCTATAAGGGCTGCATCGATATCTATTTCTCTTACACCTTCCTTGATAACATCCTTTGCCTTTCCAAAAACATGACCGATAATCTCGCCTGATTTTTTAATCTGCTCGAGTTCGAAAGGGCTTTTTATAAGCCTGATATCCTTGATCAGTCTGGAGATATCCGTTATTTCGTCATAGTCGAGGATACCTTTCCAACGCTCAAAAACCGCCACAGGAACCACATCGAGTTCCATACCGCCTTTTCCTTTCAACAACCTCATATCCGTCAAAATGTCTTTGACATCCTTTTCTTTTTTTATAGACGTAATCTCGAGGGACGTCTCAAAAACTGCCCTGTTCAAATTTTTCATAACAAAAAAGATCGGCTTTTCATCAATTGTAACGAAAAGAACACCATTCTGTAAAGAACCTGTAAAATAGAACAGATCTACATTCTGAATAATAACGGCAAATGATATTCCACTTTCCGACATCTTTTTCTTCAGTCTTGCAATCCGATCTTCTATCTCTTCTTTCGGTGTAAATTCACATAGATTTATGCTCTTCAACATAGTCCATCACCCTCCCGATAACGTCTTCCTTCTTTATCCGTTGAGAATCCTTCTCGTTGCGAAATTTCAATTCAACATAACCATCCTTGAGGTTTCTCTCGCCTATAGTTACCCTGATTGGTATACCGATTAAATCACAATCCTTGAACTTGACCCCGGGGCGCTCATTTCTATCGTCAAGCACAACATCCACACGCCTATCCTTAAGCGACTTATAGATACTATCAGCCAGCTCCATGCTTTCGGCATGGGAGCTGTTGACAGGCAACACATTCACCTCAAATGGTGCAATAGACAACGGTAACGCGATCCCATTTTCGTCGTAACCCTGCTCGATTGCAGAGGCAACTGTTCTGCCGACACCTATGCCGTAGCACCCCATAACCATATGCCTTTCTTTGCCTTCCCTATCGAGAAAAGTAGCGTTCATCGCCTCGCTGTACTTGAGTCCAAGCTTAAAAATATGTCCAACCTCAATCCCTCTTGTAGATTTCAGTGTTCCTTTACATTTTGGACACAAATCGCCATCTTTCACCACCTTAAGATCAAAGAAACCCTCAACCTCAAAATCACCGATATTTACATCGACAACATGGACATCTTCTTCGTTTCCGCCTATGACAAAATCCTCCATATATTCTACATCCCTGTCCGCATAAAGAGGAATCTTGAGGCCAATCGGCCCTGAAAAACCAAGCGGACCGCCCGTCACCTCTTCAATCGTATAGGCATCCGCAAACTCCAGATTATCGAGCGCGAGAAGATTCGACAACTTCGTTTCATTTATTTCTCTGTCCCCTTTCACAAGCACACCTATAATGTTTTTATCCGTTCTGTAAATCATCGTTTTCAGAAGTTTATCATGTGTTACATTCAAGAATGAAGCCACTTCCTCCACCCTTTTCTGTCTGGGCGTTTTCACACGCCTGTAATTGCCTTTCTTTGTGCTTTTCTTTATGTCAACAAAACCAGCTTCCGCCTTTTCAAGGTTTGCAGCATAACCACATGTGTCACAGGAAATGATAATATCCTCGCCAGTATCTGCAAGTACCATAAATTCATGGGAAAAACTTCCGCCAATCTGTCCTGTATCAGCCTCGACAGCCCTGAACCTCAAGCCGCAGCGTCTGAATATGTTATTATACGCATCGTACATATCCATGTAGCTCGTCTCAGCGCTTGGCTCGTCCACATCGAAGCTATACGCATCCTTCATGGAAAACTCCCTACCCCTCATGACCCCGAATCTCGGTCTTATCTCATCTCTAAACTTTGTCTGTATCTGATAAAGGTTAAGTGGGAACTCCTTATATGAACGCACCTCCCTTCTCACGAGATCCGTCACTACCTCCTCATGTGTAGGTGCAAGACACAACTCCCTATCGTTTCTATCTATGAATCTCAGAAGTTCCTTGCCGTATCTTTCCCATCTTTTACTTTCGACCCATAGTTCTTTAGGCTGGACAACGGGCATAAGTATCTCCTGAGCGCCCTTTTTGTTCATCTCTTCCCTGATTATCTGTTCTACCTTTTTCAACGATTTAAGTCCTATGGGTAGCCAGGTATAGATTCCGGATGCAAGCCTTCTTATATACCCCGCTCTAAGCATAAGCTTATGGCTTATAACCTCTGCTTCTTTAGGCACCTCTTTCATCGTCGGGATAAACAACTTCGAAAATAGCATTAAATCCTCCGAATATGGCTTATGACTTATAGCTCATGGCTCAAAGTGCATAGTTCATGAAAATGCAAATAACATTGGCTTATCACTGAGAAGCCTGACAATGAAAAAATACTTCATAATAGCGATATTATCAAGGGATTTGTTTATCGACATTATTGTCGACCATATCGGGCTATTTCGACATTATTTTCCTCTCCAAACAATAAAAATAAAATAAATACTCTGTAATAACTATAAGTTACAATCCATAAAAAATGGCACGCTTATTGCTTGTTAAATACATATATAAATCGATATTGCTGTTTTGACATAATATAATATGACCGATGTTTCGAGGAGGCTGATAGAGATGAAAAGAAAAATAGTAATGCTTATCGTTTTTGTGCTTGGGATGTTGTTTATTCTGCCCATTGAAGGTCTCGCATGGAGAAAAGGCACAAACATCGGCGGTGGACATACAAGTATATGGGTTGGCAGTAGCGTAGGTTATAGGCATGGATGGCGACCATATAGACCGTATGGATGGAATCGTCCAAGGGTTTATGTTGGTACGTCTTTTATATACCCCTGGTACACAACTTCTCCATCCGTAATATACGTTAATCCACCACCCACTGTTGTGTACAGTAACCCCACCCCTCAAACCGCCTATGCATATCCCGATCCAGCACTCACATCACAAAACCCAGTAGATAACCCGCCCGGTGAATGGATTACCATACCAGGTCAGTGGATAAACGGCAAGTGGGTCCCCTCGCACAAAACCTGGGTTCCCGTTAATCCATAAGAATACATC